>NZ_JBHSGT010000007.1:0-27027 GCF_042654605.1 Enterococcus eurekensis | reverse complement strand
AATAAAAAAAGTGCCGAAAGAAAATCTCTATGAGATTTTTCCATCAACACCAAATATTATACAACCATTTAATGTTACTATGATAGAATACCTCTTTTATACTGCTTTTTCATTTAATTTTAAACCTTCATGCATTTTTTTTGATATAATAGAGAAGTAAATAGAGAAGAGGAGTTATTGAACATGGATAAATTATATAAGGATGATAGTTTAACGCTGCATACCGATTTATACCAAATTAATATGATGTATACGTACTGGGCACTGGGTCGAGCGGATACGCATTCCGTCTTTGAATGTTATTTTAGAGAGATGCCATTTAAAAATGGCTATGCGATTTTTGCTGGATTGGAACGTCTCGTAGATTATTTAGAAAAATTACATTTCACTGAGACGGACTTGTCCTACTTACGTGATCTAGGAGAATATCCGGAAGAATTTTTATCGTATTTAGCTGATTTTGAATTTAGCTGTACGATTCGTTCGGCACTTGAAGGCGACTTGGTTTTTAGCAATGAACCAATTATTCAAGTAGAAGGGCCTTTAGCGCAAGCACAATTGATTGAAACGGCATTATTAAATATTGTTAATTTCCAAACATTGATCGCAACCAAAGCGGCTCGCATTAAATCCGTGATTGGAAGCGATCCATTATTAGAATTTGGTTCACGCCGGGCGCAAGAAATGGATGCAGCGATTTGGGGAACTCGTGCGGCCTTTATTGGTGGAGCCGATGCGACAAGTAATGTGCGTGCAGGTAAAATTTTTGGGATCCCAGCTAGTGGGACGCATGCGCATTCATTGGTTCAGTCTTATGGCAATGATTATGATGCATTTATGGCTTACGCAAAAACGCACAAGGATTGTGTCTTTTTAGTTGATACGTATGACACTTTAAAATTAGGTGTACCGACAGCGATTCGTGTCGCAAAAGAGTTGGGCAATCAAATTAATTTCTTAGGTGTTCGGATTGATAGTGGAGATATGGCTTATATTTCTAAGAAGGTTCGTGAACAACTAGATGATGCAGGGTTCCACAATGCTAAAATTTATGCCTCAAATGATTTAGATGAAAATACGATTCTAAGTTTAAAAATGCAAAAAGCAAAAATTGATGTTTGGGGTGTCGGTACCAAATTAATTACCGCTTACGATCAACCGGCTTTAGGTGGCGTTTATAAATTAGTGTCCATTGAAGACGAAAATGGCGAGATGATTGATACCATTAAACTTTCTGGCAATGCAGAAAAAGTATCAACACCAGGTAAAAAACAAGTTTGGCGGATCACGCGTAAAAAAGATGGGAAGTCTGAAGGGGATTACGTGACTTTATGGAATGAAGATCCTCGTAAAGAAGAAAGTATTTATATGTTCCATCCGGTTCATACTTATATTAGTAAAACGGTGTCTGAATTCTATGCACGCCCAGTACTTCAAGATATTTTTGTTGAAGGGAAATTAGTCTATCAATTGCCTTCACTAGGAGAGATTAAAGCCTATTGCCATGAATGTCTTGATGCACTTTGGGAAGAGTATAAACGTGATTTAAATCCACAACCATATCCAGTTGATTTATCAACGGAATGTTGGAATCACAAAATGAAAACATTAGAGGATGTGCGCAAACGCGTTCGAGAAATGCACGGATAAGGAGATAAGATCATGACTTTACAAACTGAAATTATTGAAAAATTAGGTGTTGAACCAACCATTGATCCCGAAGTTGCTATTCGTCAAAGTATTGAATTTATGAAGGACTATTTGAAGGCCCATCCTTTTATTAAAACCTTTGTCTTAGGGATTAGTGGTGGTCAAGATTCAACACTGGTTGGTCGCCTAGCACAACTTACGATGGAAGAAATGCGTCAAGAAACCAATGACTCGGACTACTATTTCATCGCAGTTCGTTTACCCTATGGCAAACAAAACGATGAAGAAGATGCGAAGCGCGCAATGGATTTTATTAACGCAGATAGTCAAATTACGGTCGATATCAAACCGGCTGTCGATGCACAAGTAGCTGAATTAACTGCCATTGGTATTGACGTAACGGATTACAATAAAGGCAATATTAAAGCACGTCAACGGATGGTCACGCAATATGCGATTGCTGGAGCACATCAAGGTGCTGTTTTAGGAACGGATCATGCAGCTGAGAACCTAACTGGCTTCTTTACGAAATTTGGTGATGGTGCAGCCGATATAATTCCGATTGCGACCTTAAATAAACGTCAAGGACGTGAAGTTTTAAAAGCCCTTGAAGCACCAGCTAGTTTATATTTAAAAGTTCCGGTAGCTGATTTGGAAGAAAATCGACCAATGGTTGCAGACGAAACGGTATTAGGCGTATCATACACCGATATCGATGATTATTTAGAAGGTAAAACTGTTCCAAAGGAAGCGCAAGAAACAATTGAAAATTGGTGGAAAAAAGGCGAACATAAACGCCACTTGCCAATTTCGATTAAAGATGATTTTTGGAAATAAGTATTCAGAGAGTCATTCGTGCTAAAAATGTTAATGTTTAGTAACGAATAACAATTAAGCGAAAAGGGGGAGTGACGGCGGTTGCTTCCTTTTTTTTTAATAAACGTGGAGGATAGGATGGAAGAATATTTTTTTGAGAAGTCTTTTTTTGATGATTTATACTTGTATAATATTGGTCATCAAAAATGTGCACCCTCTCATCAGTTTGGTCCAAGTATTCGTGAAGACTATATTTTACATTTTATTGTGGATGGGTCAGGTACATTCACGGTCGAAGGAACCAAATATGAATTAAGTAAAGGTGATTTTTTTCTATTGCGACCGTCAGTGGTGACTGATTATGAAGCTAGTGCGGATACGCCCTGGGAATACTATTGGATTGGATTTAATGGTAATAAAGTCGAAGAAGTTCTTAGATATTTAAAAATTGATTCGCTCAGTCATGTCGGAGAAGCAAAGAACGAAGCTCTTGTTTTAGAACGGTTTAAGCATATTTTTAGTCCGAATTTATTATCAAATAGCAATCAATTGTTAATTCAACAATATTTATATGATATATTAAGTGTCTTTCATTCTGAAGTTTCTAAAAATGATTTATCGGATGAAGAGCAAAGAAGGTACAGCTATTCTTTTGTCACATATGTTAAACATTATTATCGCAAACCGGATTTGAAAATTTCGGAAATTGCTCAATCGTTCGGTTTGAACAAATCTTACTTTAGTCAAGTGATTAAACAAGAAATGGGAATGACACCAAATGATTATTTACGATTTTTTCGAATGCAAGAAAGTGGTAATTTGTTACAACGTAGTAATAAAAGTGTAAAGGAAATTGCTTATCTAGTAGGCTATGAAAATCCCTTGACGTTTTCACGAGCTTTTAAAAACTATCATGGTGTCAGTCCACTTGAATATCGAAAAAAAGCGAAAGAATCTAAAAAATAGCGATAGAGACCTAAAAAAGTGTTATATCTAAATGAGAACGTTTCCTTTATGATTTATTTAGATATGAAATTTGAATGGGAGGCAATTCAATGGTTAAAATTACTTTTATTGGTGCAGGAAGTACGGTCTTTGCAAAAAATGTTTTAGGGGATGCGATGTTGACACCTAGTTTACAACAGGCAGATATCGCTTTGTATGATATTGATGAAGATCGTTTACGAGAATCTGAATTAATGTTAAAAAATATTAATAAAAATTCAAATCAAAACCGCGCAACGATTACTTCTTATTACAATCGCAAGGAAGCATTAAGAGGTGCTGATTTTGTCATAAATGCGATTCAAGTGGGTGGTTATGAACCTTCAACGGTGATTGATTTTGAAATTCCTAAAAAATATGGATTGAAGCAAACAATTGCAGATACATTGGGTATTGGTGGTATATTCCGTGCGTTACGGACAATTCCAGTCATGTTGGCTTTTGCTAGAGAGATGGAAGAAGTTTGTCCCAATGCCTTATTATTGAATTACACAAATCCAATGGCGATGTTAACGATGGCTGTTGCAAAAGGTACAAATATTAAAACCGTAGGGTTATGTCACAGTGTTCAAGTTTGTGTACCCGATTTACTTCAGAACTTAGGAATTAGTGAAGCGTACGATTTAAATGATTTTCAGTGGAAAATTGCAGGCATTAATCATATGGCTTGGCTTCTTGAGATTAACTATAAAGGTGAGGACTTCTATCCTGTCATTAAAGAAAAAGCGTTGGCAAAACCAATGCCGCATAATGATGCCGTTCGTTTTGAATTGATGCGAAACTTTGGCTATTACATTACAGAGTCAAGTGAGCATAATGCGGAGTATCATCCCTATTTCATTAAGTCAAAATACCCTGAATTAATTGAGCGATTTGGTATTCCGATTGATGAGTATTTAAGTCGTTGTGTCGCACAAATTTCTGGGTGGGAAAAACAACGCGATGAGATTGTACATAACGGTCAATTAACGCACACTAGAAGCCGTGAATATGCTTCTTATATTATGGATGCGATCGTGACTGGCAATCCAACAATGATTGCAGGAAATGTAATGAACACTGGTTTAATTACGAATCTACCAACGGATAGTTGTGTTGAAGTTCCATGTTTAGTCGATAAAAATGGGATTCAGCCAACCTATGTCGGTGATTTGCCAACACAACTAGCTGCGCTAAATCGCACAAATATTAATGTACAACAATTAACAGTGGAAGCCGCATTAACATTAAGCAAAGACAAGATTTACCAAGCTGCATTAATGGATCCGCATACAAATTCAGAATTATCGATTGATGATATTCGTAACTTGGTCGATGATTTAATTGAGGCCCATGGTAATTATTTACCGAAATATAACTAAAAAAACAGAACGCTATTAGCCGCTAAATTTGTTGGCTAATAGCGTTTTATGTAATCTTGATAAAATAATTATATAGAAGTAGAAAAATAGCTATTTTATCTTGATATTCTTAATGTATGATAGAAGTAACTTGAAATGTTGGAGGCTAGTGAAGTGGAGATCAGTAAACGAATTGAAAAACTAAGAGAATTGATGAAAGAAAACCAAATGGATGCATACATTGTTTCAAGCTTTGATGCCCATCAAAGCGAATATGTTGCCAAACATTGGAAAGGTCGAGAGTGGCTATCAGGATTTACCGGATCGGCTGGAACCGTTGTGGTTACATTGGATGATGCCGGTTTATGGACGGATGGCCGCTATTATATTCAGGCAGAAGAACAGCTTAAAGATTCTGGTATCCAATTATTTCGTATGATGGATCCAGGGGTTCCTTTTTATTCTGAATGGTTGGCGCAAACGCTTGAAGAAGGAAGTACGGTTGGCTTCTACGGTGAAACGTTTTCGGTTCGTTTAGTTGAACGGATGAAAAAAGATTTTTCGAAAAAAAATATGGGTTTGAATATTGAGAACGATTTCTTAGATGTTTTGTGGACAGATCGACCTGAATTACCACAAACCCCACTATTTTTACATGATGTGCAATATGCTGGGAAATCAGTTGTCGAAAAATTAAAAGAAGTACGTGCTTATATGCATGAAAATAAAGTTTCGCATTATCTACTAAGTTCGCTAGACGATATTGCTTGGTTGTTAAATATTCGTGGCAGTGATGTGCCGAATAACCCAGTAGTTATTGCAAATGTTATAGTAACTCAAGAAGTGTGCTATTTGTTTGTTGATTCTAAAAAAGTTCCGCATGATGTGAAAATTGGATTAGAAGCATCAGGTATTAAAATTGACGATTATCGAGCAGTGTATGATGTCTTAAGTCAACTATCAGCTGGTCAAATCATTAATTTTGATGCTGAGAAGACGAATGTATTATTGGAAGCCGCTATTCCCGCAGCAGTCAAGAAAATGGAATCATCAAACGTTACAACACGCTTAAAAGCTGTTAAAAATCCAATAGAAATTCAAAATATGAAAAATGCTTTAATTCGTGATGGTATCGCGATGGTGAAATTTATTAAATGGATGAAAGAAAATATCGCGACAGAGACAATCACGGAAATTGATGCTGAAAATCAATTAGAAGCATTCAGAAACGAGCAAGAAAATTTTGTTGGACCAAGTTTTGATACAATTGCCGGTTACAAAGATCATGCTGCTTTGATGCACTATAAAGCAACTGAGGACACTCAATATCAGTTGGAAAATAAAGGTTTTTTCTTAGTTGATTCAGGTGGTCAATATTTAGATGGAACAACAGATATTACAAGGACAATCGTTTTAGGTGAAGTAACCGAACGACAAAAAAGAGATTATACATTAGTTTTGCAAGGTTTTATCGCCTTGAGTCGAGTCAAGTTTTTACATGGTGCAACAGGCGCACATTTAGATGTTTTAGCAAGACAGCCTATTTGGCAACATGGAATTGACTATAAATGCGGGACCGGCCATGGTGTTGGTTTCTTCTTAAATGTACATGAAGGGCCACAAAGTATTCGTACGGATTTGAATCCAATTGTTTTAGAACAAGGGATGATTTTAACGAATGAGCCTGGGATATATTTAGAAGGCCAGTATGGTATTCGAATTGAGAATATGTTAGTTGTCGCAGAAGCTGAAAAAACAGAATTTGGTCAATTTATGGAATTTGAGACAATGACATATTGTCCAATTGATTTAGAAGGAATTGATGTCAGCATGTTAAATCCTAGTGAGAAGAACTGGATTAATCATTACCATCAAGCGGTTTACGGAGCTTTAAGCCCTTCTTTATCTGCTGCTGAAAAGAAATGGTTGGCAAACGAAACGAGAGAAATCTAAAAAGACGAGGACAGCTGATACAAAGCTGTCCTCGTCTTTTTAACTATTTTAATATTTCGTCACCATGGCCGTAATTTTCTTTTTCATATCACTAATAATAATCGTTACTGCTTCTTTTCGAGCACCCGTTGTGCGAACAACAGCGTCAGTGCCTTCTTTAATCAACGGTTGTTTTTTCTTGGGGGTTCGGCCTTCAAGCATTTGAATATTGATGATTGGCATCTGTTTTCCTCTTTTCTATTTAATGTTGTCTGTTTATTTTAGCATACACATGAAGGTGAGATGATGTGAGGTCATACGATAGATTCGTATGAAGTAGTCTAAGATATTTGATGTCATTTGAGTTAGGAATTAATTTTAGCGACTTCATTTAAGAGTAATTGTTCAATTTTCTCGAAATTCTTATATGCAAGGCGTGTGGTGGGGCCAGAGATCCCTATCGTAGCAATTAGTACGTTTTGTTCTAATACAGGAACTGATAAGCACGTTAGACCGTATTCATATTCCTCTCTGTCATAGGAAATTCCAGTGGATAAGATTTTTTTCTTTTCTTTCAGAAAGACTTCATAATTTGTAATCGTATGAATCGTTCTTGGCAGCAATTTTTGTGTGAAGTAAGACTGTAGTTGTTCGTTGTTCATATAGCTGAGCACAACTTTTCCAGAACTAGAACAATATAAATCAGACTCTGGTGCGAGATTCGATTGAAGCGCATAAAATTCGCCAATTTCTGAATAGATATTATACATTTTATCTGCTCGATTGACCGTTAAGTTGACGGTCTCGCCAGTTAGTTGTGAGAGTTTTTTTAGGATTGGTAGGCATTTATGAATCAAATTTTGATCTACATTTACACCGACTTGATAGCTAAGAAACTTATAACTCAAATAATAATTTTCTTCACAATCTTGGATGAGAAGTTCAGCAGATTCTAATGTTTTTATTAAACGAAAAGTACTTGTTTTGGGTAAACCTAATTGTTTTGCAATTTGAGAAATGCCAAGACCTTCATTTTGGCTAACTAAATCAATAATTTTAGCGGCATTTAAGACTGATTTATTCAGTTCTTCACGACTCATTAATTCTTCCCTCATTCCTTTTTATTTACTAAGTATTATACTTCTTTTTTTTTGAAAACGATAGATTGAAAAAACAGACTGTAAGAATATTAAAAAAATAAATGTGACTATTTTCACATTATCTATTGAAAAAACGGTTTGTGTGTTTTATAATCAAAAACGGAACGTCGTTCCGATTTTGTTTTTATTGTGAGAGAGGAAGAGGAAAATGTCGAAAAATCAATTAATGAATCGATTGAAGTTTATGTTAGGAACTGCTTTTGGAATTTTATTTGTTTTAATCCCATTTAATTTCAATGGCAAAGTGGATACAATTTTATTTTATTATTTAAAACTATTTATTGCGAAGTTTGATGGGATCTTGCAACTGATTTTAGTGATGCTAATTATTTTAAGTGCTTTATTATCTCTGATTGATCAACTCAAGCCGGATACGATGATTCGTAAACAGCGCTTAATGGCGAAATTATTTTCAACAACTCCTTTTTATGTTATTAACCGAATTTTAGGAGCAATCATAGCAATCATGGTTTATTTTCAAGTTGGACCGGAATTTTTAGTTTCGGCTGATACCGGTGGTGCAATGTTGTCTTTAGCAACACAATTATCGGTGATTGTGCCAATGATGCTTTTGTTCCAAACGTTTATTTTAGAATTTGGTGCAATGGAATTTTTAGGTGAATTTATTGGTGTTATTGTCCGTCCGTTGTTTAAAACGTCTGAAATTTGTGCGACGAGTATTTTAAGTGCGTGGGTAGGTCCCGGAAATGCGGCAATTATGGGCACACGCGAACTTTTTGAAAAAGGCTATTTTACGATGAAAGAAATGGCAATTATCGGCACACAATTTGCAACTGGAAGCATTGGTTGGATTGTCGTTGTTTCTTCCGTTTTGGGAGTCGTTGATCAATTAGGATGGATTATTTTAATTTTAGCGCTTGTTTCGATTATTGTCGCTTTTGTAAGTGTTCGTATTCCGCCAATCTCTAAATATCCAGAAACGTATATCGAAGGAAAAGAAACGACTCAAGCGGTTGAACAAACAGGTAGCGCTTGGAATCGTGCGGTAACAAATGCTTCGAATCGAGCGGGAGACGTTTCGTTAAAAAACTTTACAAGTAAAATCGATAATATGACTTTTTATGTTTTATGGTTGACGCCAATTATTGTTTGTTGGGGAACGATTGCGTTAATTGTTGCGCTATACACGCCAATCTTGGCTTTTATTTCCTTACCGATTCAATGGATTTTACAGTTGTTTAATGTTGCTGATGCATCACAAGCAGCGAGTGCAATCATGTCAGGTTTTGCGGATAACTACTTACCCGTTATTTTAGCATCCAATATTGCCTCAGTTGAAACGAGAATGATTGTGGCAATCATGAGTATTATGCCAATTATTTATCTGTCTGAAACGGCAACCCTATTAACATCAACGAAAGCAGTACCGAAGTTTCTTGATGTCGTGCTAATTTTTATTCAACGTACTTTTATTGCATTACCATTTGTCGTTATTTTAGTCAAAATGATTTTATAAGTATTTTTATAGTAAAAAAAGAAAGAGGGAAAGATTGATGTTAAAAGTTGTACGATTATTTGAAGATGATACGTTTGAACAAGAAAAGAAAATGATAGAAAAATTAGGTTTAGCGATTGATTTACAAGTCAGACCAAGTGTGACAGAAGAAGAAGTGATTGAAAATGCGAAAGATGCGGATGTCATCATTACTGTTTATGAGCCGCTGACAAAAAATGTATTGCAACAATTACCGAATTTAAAATTAGTCCTGTTTCGCTCGATTGGCTTCAATACGATTGATCTAGAATATGCCAATCAAATAAACTTACCTGTCTCGCATATTAGTCGTTATTGTACCGATGAAGTCGCGAACTATGTCGTTGCTGCAATTTTAATGCACAATCGTCGCTTACATGACTTTAATCAAGCAGTGAAAAATGACTTTTTATGGGATTCAGAAATGTTCCCAAGTATGCGTAGATTATCTTCACTGACAATTAGTTTGATTGGATTTGGGAATATTCCACGATTAGTTGTCGAGCGTCTAAAAGCATTTGGACCAAAGTTTATTGCTTATGATCCGTTTGTGACAGAAGAAGACATGGCAAAATATGGTGTTGAAAAAGTGACATTAGAAGAAACGTTTGCACAAGCAGATTACATTTCGTCACACTTACCATTAAATGCGAAAACGGAAAAAATCTTAAATCAAACATTATTCGCCTTAACGACGAAGCAGCCAATTTTTATTAATTCCTCACGTGGTGGGGTCGTTGATGAAGCTGATTTATACGAAGCCTTAACGAATGGCCAATTAAGTTACGCCATTTTGGATGTCTTAACTTCTGAAGACCCAGATTTGAAAAACGAGAAATTATTGACGTTAGACAATACGATTGTCACGCCACATATTGCTTTTTATTCGCAAGAAGCGTTTATTCAAGGAGCACAAGACAACATTAAGAATTTAGCATGTTTCTTAAAAGATGAGTATAAGCAGGCTGAAATTGTAAATTTATCCGCATTGAAAAAATAAGATTTTTTTACATCAATAAACTAAAAAATCACTTAAGTCATCAATATACGAGAAGATTCTAAAAGTTAGACCTAAAGATTCTAATTTCGAGGCCTCATAATTCGAACTTGAGTGATTTTTTGAAAATAATCATTCTGAAAAATCTAAAAATATAGGCAAATTGAATTTCTATCGATTGAGTTATGATTATTATAAATAGGTATTCGTTTTATTGTCCAAGGCTGTCACAAAGAGTTGGGTTCAAAAATATTGTAGATATAATATTTTTGAAAGCAATTTACAGCGAACCATGAATAAAAAGAGTATATTCCATTGTGAAAAGAGGTTCAGCATGCTAGGCTAAATATATTAAATAGAGGAAAAGAGTCAGATCCATGACTCAAAAAAATCTTTTATTTTCAATTGCAGAGGACTAACGCTTTAATACCATTCACACATTTGGAAATCAAAAATTCAGACGCCTAATTTAGATAAGCTCTTTGAGTGTGGCGTATCTTTTGAAGAAGCATTTATTCCAGGTGGCACGAGTTGTGCTGTTTGTATGCTTCCCGTGTGATGATTCAAACGGGACGCTATTTAACAAGTTGGGATAATTACGGCAAACCATTCCTGCTGAACATGCATTATTAGGCGAAGAACTTAAGAAACAAGGGTGTCAAATTTGCGGTATTGGTAAGTGGCATAATGGTTTGGCAAGCTATCAACAAAGGCAAATGTATGGACTAGCAAAATCCCATGGTGATCTGGATTTTCATCAAGGAAAAGATTATTGGGAGTCCTTTGTCAAAGTAGAAGAGGTGTAGCGAGTTGAAACATTTATCCGTTTTAATTAAGCCAACTTCAGGTTTATGCAATATTCGGTGTGCTTATTGTTTCTATGCCAATGTGACTTCTTTACGTGAAGTTGAATCGTACGGTCGGATGAAAAAAGATGTTGCTGAAAAAATGATTGCTCAGATTTTTATTGATTTAGTCGATGGGGACCAATTAACGCTTGCTTTTCAAGGCGGGGAACCAACGATTGCTGGTTTGCCTTATTTTCGTCGAATAAAAGAACTAGTCGATGAGCAAACCAAACATAAAGCAGTAACTGTCCATTATTCCATTCAGACGAACGGGATGGTGATTAACGACGCTTGGTGTCAATTTTTAAAAGAAAATAATTTTTTAGTAGGCCTATCGATTGATGGGCATCCGATGTATCATGACTTACATCGATTGGATACGAAAGGCAAAGGTACCTTCCATCGCGTAATCAGAACCAAACATTTATTTGATCAATATGAGATTGACTATAACGTTTTGTGTGTCTTAACCAATCCGTTGGCAAAATCTGCTAAGAAGGTCTATCAATTTTTGCAAAAAGAAAACATTCAATATGTCCAATTTATACCGTGCTTAAATGAACTAGGGGAAGAAAAACGTTCCTCCTATGCCTTAACACCTGAGCGATTTGCTAGTTTGTATCATCAGATTTTGCGTTTCTGGTTAGCAGAATTAGAGGTGGGAACGTATCGAAGCATTAAATTTTTTGATGATGTCTTTCATTTGGCCACACGACGTCAAGTCAATGCCTGTGGACTGATTGGTAATTGCCAATTGCAATATGTAATTGAGGCGGATGGTAGTGTTTATCCGTGTGACTTTTACATGCTTGATGAGTGTCGTCTTGGTTATATCCAAGAACAGAGTTTAAAAGAATTATTTGAACAAGACCTATCAAGGACTTTCTTATGTGACAAACCAGCACTATCAAATTTTTGTCAAACTTGTCCATTTCTAGAAAGTTGTCATGGGGGCTGTAAACGGATGAGGGATTCGATGTATCTTTCAAGCGAGGAAGATTTTTGTGGCTACCAAACATTCTTGAAAGATTTTTTACCTAAATTACAAACCATTGATCAATTAGTACGTGCGATATAAATCAAGCAAACTTTGTTAGTAGCTCATAAAAAACCACGAAGGTTTTTCGTGGTTTTTAATCTTTTTCTTCCAAGGCTGTACGAATAAACATTGCGACTTCTTGGAAAAGGTCAGGGATAATCTCTTCTCTAGTTAAGAAATAAAAATTTCGAGAATTTTCAAAGTTAAGTGTTTCATATGGAATCTTGTCAGTTAGGACTCGTTTTGATAGAATCGAGCGACCTGCTCCGTTATTAATGAGTTTTTCAATCATTTCGTTGCTGTTTGTTTGGATAATAGTCGGGGTTAAATTTTTTTTCCGTAAATATAAATCGTTCAATTCACGTAAAGGATTTATATTTTCATTCAGAATCCAATAGTTTGATGCTGGATCGCCGGCTACGACTAATTCATCGCGCACTAATAAGTAACGATTTAAGTGTTCACTACGTTCAGCCCATTCAATTAGCCCAAAATCAAACTTGGCTTGTTCGACGCCATGAACAATTTCTTGATAACCTAAAATAGGAAAGTGAAAATCGACCATTGGGAATGTTTCAATTAATCTTGGCACAATTTGGGCCAACAAATGAATGCCGCACGTTTTTGTACAAGCAATGACACAAGTTTCGCGAATATCTGGATCGTTTCCAATATGTAAAACAACATCTTCCCATTCTTCAATCATTTTAATAATACGAGGATACAGAAACTCGGCCGCCTGTGTTGGGACGATTTCTTGTTTGCCGTTACGAATAAATAATTTGGTGTTCAAATGGTCTTCAAGTTTTTTTATTTGTGACGAGACTGTTGGTTGTGATAAAAAGAGCGAATCAGCTGTTCGAGTAAAGTTATGGGTTTCATAAACCGAGATAAAAGTTCTTAAAATTTGAAACATGTATACACCTCATTCTTTCTTATTGTTCGTATTTTTGACACATATCAGATAGAATGTGATAGATGTTTTCAATTTCTTTAGGATTCCCTCGGAGTTCGAAGTCGGCAATCAAAGGAACGTTAAATTGTTCAGCATATTGTTTGGCAGTTAAACAGTATTGATGGGCAAAATTCTTATTCCCACTACCAATGACTCCTAGAAAATTTTGATGCTCATTTTGACTGGTTAAATAATCACGAAGACTTTCTGTCATTATTTCTTGGTCTCCACTATCGAGGCCATTACCGCCTTCTAAATAAGTAGGAACAACAACGACATAAGGTGTGGTTTCGTTCTCTACCGTGGAATTATCATGAATTTCTTTAATAGAAATGAGTGGGAATGAATGATTTTTCTCATGTTTAGCCTCTGATAACTGCTGAATCCGTTTCGCAAAAGAACGGGTGTTGCCAGAAATTGAAATATAAAGTAAATTAAGAATCATAATATTGATTACCTCCTTGGAGACAGTATAACAAATATTGTGAGAGAAGATAACTCGTAATTACTTGAAAGGAAGAGAAAAGGTATGATTAGAAATGCAAGAGTTGAGGATGCCAAAGCGATTGCTGAACTTGTTTTAGTTATATTAAAAGATATGGAAGTTGCGTTTTTAGAAGAATTTGGTGAAGAAAAAACAGTCGAGGTTCTTATGAAGGCTGTTGAGTCACCAACGTACCGCTATGGTTACGCACGAGGAATCGTTAAAGAAATCGATGGGGAAGTTGCTGGTATTGCTTTTGGTTACTTAGCAGAAGAGGAAAACGTAGTTGATTTACCACTATCCGAAACATTGAAATCACTAGGTTTACCAGAAGCACGTATCTTTGTTGATTTAGAGACATATCCCAAAGAGTGGTATTTAGATACGATTGTCGTCAATGAAAAATTCCGTGGATACGGAGTGGGGACGGAATTATTAGAAGCGGTGAACCGAGCGGCAAAAGAAGCTGGAGCCAATAAAGTAGGTTTGTGTGTCGATTTAGCTAATCCCAAAGCGCAGCAATTATACAAGCGTCAAGGGTATGAAATTGTTGGGGAACAAATCCTCAGTGGTCATGATTACTACCATATGCAAAGAACAATAGAAAAATAGAGACAATAACGAGGGCGATTAGCTCTGAGTGTGAAGTTCGAACACTAAAATTATAGAAAGACGATGAACACAAAATAAAATGTGTTCATCGTCTTTTTATGTGACATCTAATACTTCTTTATAATAAGTTGGTTGACTCCGTTCCCGATTGTAAGACCAGTAATCAAGTACACTAGCGATACAAATACACTTAGGAGCATTGGCATCGTCATGAACATGCAGCTGATAATGATCACCCATCATTAAACGGGTTTTGGACATCGTCATGATTTCATTTGCAAAATGTCGAACTCGATATTCGTGGTGATAAATATTCCCGTGTGCCATCCAATGGAGTTGAGAAATATAATAAAAGTCATTCGGCCAGTTGAGGAAATGCTGCATAATACCAACTTTTTTATCATTCTCATAAATTTCAAAACGTCGAACGAAGGCTAGACGGTCTTTCTTAATATAAGCAACGACCTTACCATCCATATCATAGAGTGTTAAGCGACTACCAATATCACCAAGTCGCCCAATTAAAAGATATAAAGGATGTCCATTAATATCTTTGATAATCGTTTTTGGTGAGGAGCCAAAAGGTTTCTCTTGAATTAAAAAATCAGACATCCGAAATAATCCTTTCTATAAGCTTTTAGTCATCAGAAAAATAAAGAAGGCACCTTAAAAAATCATAAATAGATTTTGTTGGGCGCCTAGGACTCGTCACAGCATAGTCAATATTATAAATTTTCGTCGATTGCTCTGACGATTGCTTTACCAACGCCTGAGTTCATATTTTCATGTGTAACGTATTTTGCTTCTTCGTGTAATTCAACCACAGCATTGCCCATAGCAAAGCTTACGCCAGCGACTTGAATCATGCTCAAATCATTTAAGTTGTCGCCAATAGTCATGACATTTTCTAAATCAATGTTCCGTTCTTTAGCAACATGCGAAACGGCAATACCTTTTTGTGCATGTTTATGATTAATTTCAATATTATTTGCACCTGACGAAGTAACGACACAATCTTCAAATTTAGCAATTTCTTTTGCAGCAGGGCCTAAAAATTCTGGACCACGTTTATCAAAACAAATTACTTTTAAGATTTCAGTGTTTGGTTGTTTAACCAGTTCACGTAAATCAGGGGCTACATCCACTGGGAAGAATTCTAAGTGGGCCACAGTCATCGCAATGGCTGCTTTTTGTGTTAAATGTGGAAAAGCGTCAATAATATGCGTAGTAAAATGTTCGATTCGTGATTCTTTACTATTAGTAAATGTTCCGATTTGAGTTGATATTTCATAATAGATTCCGTGTTCATCTAAAATGTCAAATATTTGGAAAACTTCGCTTTTATCCAAAGGTGTCGTAAACAACGAGTTTCCTTCTTTATCAAAGACATGCGCACCATTTAAGGTAATCATCGCACAATTGATTCCAGCTTTTTCAAGAGGGGGGAGCGCTTCGGCACGATTTCGGCCAGTTGCAACCATGAATTCGATACCGTGTGCTTCAGCGTAACGAATCGCATTAATATTTTCTTGCGTAATATTTAATTCTAAATCAAGTAATGTACCGTCCATATCTGAGGCAATTAATTTAATCATACAACTTACCTTCCAATCATCTATTTATTCTATGTTCAGTGTAACATAAAATGGAGAGATTTTCTTGGAATCAAAAAGGATCAGTTGAGGAATTTTAGAAATTGTTTTATTCTTAGATAGAGGAGTTGACGTAATGAAACCATGGAGTCAATATAGTTGGCAAAGATTACTAGCCGACGAATTTGAAAAAGAATATTTTCAAGATTTGTTTAAATTTATCGATCAAGAATATGAAGCAGGGAACGTTTTTCCACCAAAGGAACTGATTTTTTCTGCTTTTGAACACACACCTTATGAGCAAGTAAAAGTTGTTATCCTAGGTCAAGATCCGTATCATGGGGCAGGACAATCACACGGATTAGCTTTTTCTGTACAAAAAGGGGTTAAAATACCGCCATCGCTGCGTAATATGTACAAAGAATTAGCTAATGATTTGGCAATTGAATCAGCGAGTCACGGAAACTTAACGAGCTGGGCCGATCAAGGTGTTTTATTATTAAATACGGTTTTAACGGTTCGTGAAGGAGAAGCCAATTCACATCAAAAACAAGGTTGGGAACGTTTCACGGATCGTGTCATTGAAGTTTTAAATGAGCGTGAAGATCCAATTGTATTTGTCTTATGGGGCAAACCGGCTCAACAAAAAACCACAATGATTGATGCAACGAAGCACATAATCATCCAGTCCTTTCACCCGAGTCCCTTGTCAGCCAGCCGTGGTTTTTTTGGTTCAAAACCCTTTTCAAAAGTGAATGATGCATTGATTAGTTTAGGTAAGCAACCAATCGATTGGCAAATTCCCGAATAAATGAAACAGGTTTTGAAAAAACTCGAAACAGTTATTGGTATTTTCAGAAAAAGTCAGATGATACTTCCCTTTTTTTGTTAATACAGGTTAAAAAACTGTTCTTTTATTTGTAAATGGTGTATGATTAATAAGAATAAAAATTCTGGAGGGTTTTACTGTGGAACTATTTGATAGCTTAAAGTTTAAAATTGTGCGTCGTGGAATTCGTATTGCATTCCCTGAAGCAACAGATACACGTATTTTGAGTGCGGTTGCGCGCTTGAAAGGTGAAGAATTAGTGGAACCAATTTTAATTGGTAACCGTGAGGAAATTGAAAAAGCGGCAGCTGTTCGTGGAATCAATATCTCAAACATGACAATTTATGATCCAAACGACTGTGCACGTTGGGAAGAAATCGTCGAAGCTTTTGTAGAACGTCGTAAAGGTAAAGTAACTCGCGAACAAGCAGAAGTTTTATTAAAAGATGAAAACTACTTTGGAACAATGTTAACACAAATGGGTATTACTGATGGTTTAGTATCAGGTGCGATTCACTCAACAGGTGATACTGTTCGCCCAGCATTACAAATCATTAAAACAAAACCAGGAATCAGCCGTACAAGTGGTGCATTCTTAATGATGCGTGGTAACGAGCAAGAGAAATACTTGTTCGCAGACTGTGCAATCAACGTAAGTCCAAATCCACAAGAATTAGCTGAAATTGCGGTAGCTTCTGCTGAAACAGCTAAAATGTTCGATATCGATCCTAAGATTGCAATGTTAAGCTTCTCTTCACACGGTTCTGCAAAAGCACCTGAAGCAGATGCAACAATCGAAGCAACTCGTATCGCTAAAGAATTAGCACCTGAATTAGCAATCGATGGTGAATTACAATTTGATGCTGCTTACAACCAATCAGTTGCTCAATTAAAAGCACCTGAATCAGAAGTTGCTGGTAAAGCAAACGTTTATATTTTCCCAGATTTACAATCAGGAAACATTGGTTACAAAATTGCTCAACGTTTAGGTAACTTTGAAGCGATTGGACCAATTTTACAAGGTTTAAATAAACCAATCTCTGATTTATCACGTGGATGTAATGAAGAAGATGTATACAAATTAACAATCATTACAGCTGCTCAAGCATTAAATAACTAAGAATAACTAATAAGAAACTGGATCAGCGGGGATTTTACTCCTCGGTGATTCAGTTTTTTTTATTAGACTTCAATATTTTCTTTAGTTTGAGAATAGACATCTACTTAGCAGAAAAATTGAGGTAAGGATTGCTCGAATAAAAGAATAAAATTGCACTTTAGGGTACGTCTATAATACAATAGGAGTAATTAAGAATCGTTGTTTTGGTAATTGGATGAATCAAGGGGTGGATAGGATGTTAAAAGAGCGATGGAAAAAAATTCAAACGTACGGTGCAAGTTTACCCTTTGCTAAAGTTTATTATCGAGAGGATTGGGAAGTGATTTATTTTGAACTACAGGGAAAAATGTTCGCATTGCTTTCACCAACAATTGATGATCAATCGCAATTAACGCTTAAAGGTAATCCACAAAAAAATGAAGAGTTACGCGAAATCTATGAATCGATTAAACCGGGTTATCATATGAATAAAAAGCATTGGAATTCGATCGTTTTACAGAGCGATGAATTATCAGATGAAGAATTGCTTCAAATGCTACGGGCTTCTTATCAATTAGTTTTAGCGAAATTTTCTAAACGAGAACGAGAGCAACTACAACGATTTGTTGAATAGAAACAAGGAGGCAACAAAAGTGATAATTTTAGAGAACCCAGACAAAACAGCCGAATTTGCTGAGGTGATTGGTGAAGTCGCCGCTGCAGGTGATAATTTAGTTTTAACAGGTGATCTTGGGGCAGGCAAAACAACTTTAACCAAAGGGATTGCTAAAGGTTTGGGAATCGACCAAATGATTAAAAGCCCTACATATACCATTATTCGTGAATACACTCAAGGGCGCTTACCGCTCTATCACATGGACGTTTATCGTGTTGGTGAAGGAGCCAGTGACTTAGGATTGGATGAGTATTTTGAAGGAGATGGACTTTCAGTCATTGAATGGGGGAACTTATTGGAAGCTAATTTACCGGAAGTTTATTTAGAAATGGTTTTGACGAAAGATGAAGAAGATATGAATAAACGCTATGTGGATTTCCACGCGAATGGCACAATTGCCGAAGCTTTCCAAACAAGAATTGAAAAAAAATGGAGTCAAGTATATGGGTGAAGAATTAGATTTAACTATTCGAGAAGCGATTCCCGAAGATGCGGCCGAACTATTAAAGATGACGCGCCAAATTGGTCGAGAAACTGAATTTTTAGTGATGGACGAAAAAGGCATCAATTTACCAGAAGAATTATTGGCGATTCAATTAGAAGATATTTATGAAAGCCCGAATAATACGCTTTTTGTCGCTTTACTTGGCGAGCAAATTATTGGAACGGCCTCTCTAAAAAGTTCGAATGAAAAAAGAATTGCCCACATTGCAGAATTAGGAATTTCAATCTTAAAAGATTATTGGGGGATGGGCTTAGGTAGTGTTTTAATGGAAGAATTGCTGATCTGGGCGCAAGAAAGTCAAACGGTTTATCGGATTGAATTAACCGTTCAGGAACAGAATACGACGGCGATTCATTTGTATGAAAAATTTGGTTTTCAAAAAGAAGCGTTGATGGCACGTGGTGCTCGCTCGGACGATGGTCGTTTCTTGAATGTTTGGCTGATGAGTAAGATGATTTAGTCAAGTAATGAATCAAAAAAAGACTTCAACAAACTCACTCAAAAGATGAGGAGCTGTTGAAGTTTTTTTATCGAATTGTTAATTCCACTGGACAATGGTCACTGCCAGTGATTTCTGTGTGGATCTTAGCGTCTTCTAATCGATCGATGAAATCTTTTGAAGTGACAAAATAATCAATCCGCCAGCCCGCATTGTTTTTACGAGCGTTGAAACGATAACTCCACCAAGAGTAAATCCCTTCAGCATCTGGATAGAAGTGACGGAACGTATCCACAAAGCCACTTTCTAATAGTAGGCTAAATTTTTCTCGTTCTTCGGGTGTAAATCCGGCATTTTTTTGATTGGTTTTCCAATTTTTTAAATCAATATTTTGGTGAGCGACATTTAAATCACCACATAAAATGACGGGTTTACTTTGATTTAGTTCAAGTAAATAAGCACGAAAAGCTTCTTCCCAAGTCATTCGATAGTCTAAGCGTTTCAATTCACTTTGTGAGTTGGGGGTGTAGCAAGTCACAACAAAGAATTCTGGGTATTCTAAGGTAATCAAACGACCTTCTTGGTCATGTTCTTCAAAGCCCAAACCGTATCGAACGGACAGTGCTTCATGTTTTGTAAAAATAGCTGTACCAGAATAGCCTTTTTTGACTGCATAATTCCAATATTGATAATAGCCAGGTAAATCAAGTTCGATTTGTCCTTCTTGTAATTTTGTTTCTTGTAAACAGAAAAAGTCTGCATCTAATTTGTTAAAGACTTCCATAAAATTTTTGCCAACAACCGCTCTTAAGCCGTTGACGTTCCACGAAATCAATTTCATTTTTCATTGCCCCTTTCTTGCCTCTTCTTTATTTTATCGTTTTCTGTGCCTTTGTCAAAAGGGAAAAATTCTAGGTTTCTCTTAAGAAGCCTAGCCACACTCTATGGGAAGTGCTAAAATGGTACAGAAGAAACTAAAGGAGTCGACTAGATTGAATTTTAAAGAAGAATTAATGAAGGAATTTCCAGATTTTATTTTATATAAAGATGAACCTTTGCAAAAATATACCTTTACTGAAACAGGTGGACCAGCGGATATTTTAGCATTTCCAAGAACTAGAGAAGAAGTGAAAGCTTTAGTGGATTACTGCCGTGACCATGAAATTCCATGGTTAGTGTTAGGGAATGCGAGTAACCTAATTGTGCGTGATAGTGGGATTCGTGGAGTAGTTTTAATGCTACTTGAAATGAAACAAATAGCGATTGAAGCAGACGTAATGACGGTTGAGTCGGGTATGCGTTTAATCGATGCGAGCGTCGCAGCCTATGAAGCTTCACTGACTGGATTAGAATTTGCTTGTGGTATTCCAGGAAGTGTTGGTGGGGCAGTCTTTATGAACGCCGGTGCTTATGGCGGAGAAATTAAAGATGTTTTCCTTTCAGCAGATGTTTTATTACCAAGCGGTGAAATCATCACGATGACGAAGGAAGAAATGGCATTTCGTTACCGACATAGTCAAATCCAAGAAATGGATGGCATTGTGTTAACGAGTCGTTTTCAATTGAAAAAAAGCAAACAGTTACCGATTAAGGTGATGATGGATGAATTGACAGAACTCCGGGAAGCGAAACAGCCATTGGAATACCCATCATGTGGTAGCGTCTTTAAACGCCCAGTTGGGCACTTCACAGGAAAATTAGTACAAGATGCAGGTTTACAAGGCTTCATGATTGGCGGTGCACAAATTTCAATGAAACATGCGGGATTTATTGTTAATATAAATCATGCAACAGCTACTGACTATATAGAGCTAATTGCCCATATCCAAGCAGTTATTAAAGAGAAATTTGATGTGGATTTAGAACCAGAAGTTCGCATTATTGGTGAAAATTAAAAGCTGATTGCTTAATCGATGAATTATTTGCTGTATATCAAAAAGCGTACTAAAAGGGAAATCTTTTAGTACGCTTTTTCTGTTAGTCAATGACGTCTAAAACTGAATAACTTCGTTGATCGTATCGATTACGACTCCGAGAATATTCAATAGGTTGTCCATTTGTTAAATAGACGACTTGTTCTACTTCTAAAACAGGATCAGATGCCTGACAGTTTAAATAGGTTTTATCAAACTCATCGGCTTTGTCCGCTTTGAGATTACGATAGGCACCAGCAAAAGTAATTCCTAATTCTTGATGTAAATAGTGGTAAATTGATTTTTCTAAAATACTTGGATTTAAATCAGGGACCAGCTCGGTCGGCATGTATGTATGTTCTAAAACATAAGGCTCACCATCGAGTAATCGTAAACGAATAATTTTATAAACTGGTTTGTGCTTGTCTAGTAGTAGTTTTTCGCGAATGTCGTCATTTGGAAATTGGACTTCAAAGCTAATAACCTGACTCGATAAGTTTCGATCTTTCATCTGTTGACTTAACCCATCGTATTCAGTTGCAGAATAATTTTCAGTTCCCCAAATTCCCCGCTTTAAGACACGAGTACCAGCGCCACGTTGACTATAGATGAGGCCTTCCATTGCTAAAATATTAATTGCTTTTTTTATTGTTACGCGACTAACCTGAAATTCTTCAACTAATTCTATTTGATTCGGCAAAAGGGAATCAGCTGGATATATTCCTTCTTCGATTCTTCCTCGTAAAATATTTGCAATTTTTTCGTATTTTGTCAAGACAATGAGCCACCTTTCTTGAACCCATTATATAGAAAGAACAGCATTTAAACAATTAAATTTCAACTTACGCAATAGAATCGAACGATTGTGTATCTAAAATCTTTAAAAAAGGAAACCAAATGAAACCAACAATCAAACAGTCAATAAAAGGTAATTGTTTGAAACAACAATGATTGAACCAAACATCATTAAGAGAAAAGCTAATATAAAGTATTTCTTATGTCTATTCTTCTTTAATGACTAGTCTTTTGTAATAAAAGAATTGTCATTTATAAGAAATCGTGTATAATAAAATCATAATTAAAAGACAGGAGCGATTAAGAAATGACAAAATATCAATTTCCAAAAGGTTTTTGGTGGGGGTCTGCAGCAAGTGGACCTCAAACGGAAGGTAGATTACCGAATGACGGCAAAGGTGATAGTATTTGGGATGA
This sequence comes from Enterococcus eurekensis, assembly GCF_042654605.1. Classification (NCBI taxonomy): domain Bacteria; kingdom Bacillati; phylum Bacillota; class Bacilli; order Lactobacillales; family Enterococcaceae; genus Enterococcus; species Enterococcus eurekensis. The sequence goes on along the minus strand of NZ_JBHSGT010000007.1, from coordinate 4,429 downwards.
GTGGTTTAAAGAATCCTCGGAACGATTTTTTAATCAAGTAGGACCAGAAAAAACGTCACAATTTTTAACAAAATACAAAGAAGATATTCAATTAATGAAAGCCACAGGACACACCTCTTATCGTACAAGTATTCAGTGGAGCCGACTAATACCGGAAGGCACGGGAGCCGTCAATCAAAAAGCGGTCACATTTTATAATGCAGTGATTGATGAACTATTGGCAAATGATATTGAACCATTTATTAACTTGTTTCACTTTGATATGCCGATGAAGTTACAAGAAAAAGGTGGCTGGCTCAATCGTGAAACGGTCGAAGCGTATGTTGTATTTGCTGAAACTTGTTTTAAATTATTTGGTGACCGAGTAAAAAAATGGTTTACTCATAATGAGCCGATTGTGCCCGTTGAAGGCGGCTATTTATATGATTTTCATTATCCGAATCATATTAATATGAAAGAAGCCGTTCAAGTTGGTTATCATGAAAACTTAGCAAGCGCCATGGCAATTAAAGCGTACCATGAACTGGACTTAGGTGGAGAAATAGGAATTATTTTAAACTTAACGCCAAGCTATCCACGAGATGCTAAAAATGCAGCAGATGTGAAAGCCGCTAATTATGCGGATCTATTTTTCAATCGTTCTTTTCTAGATCCAGCAATTAAAGGAGAATTCCCAATTGAGCTCGTGGAAGTTATTGGTGAACTTGGAATGTTACCAGAAATAAAAGACGAGGATTTAGAATTAATCAAAGAAAATACGATTGACTTATTAGGAATAAATTACTATCAACCACGTCGTATTAAAGCAAAAGAAAGTGCGATTGACCATACAAATGGACCAATGCCAGATGACTATTTTGATAATTATGAAATGCCTGGTAGAAAGATGAATCCTTACCGAGGATGGGAAATCTATGAAAAAGGAATTTATGATATTTTAACGAATGTTAGAGAAAACTATGGAAATATTCGTTGTTATATTTCGGAAAATGGAATGGGCGTTGAAGGTGAGGAGCAATATATTGATGAGCAAGGAGTTATACAAGACGATTATCGTATTGAGTTTGTCAAAGACCATTTGAAATATGTGTTCCAAGCGATTCAAGAAGGTAGTAATGTACAAGGTTATCATATGTGGACCTGTATGGATAACTGGTCATGGATGAATGCTTATAAAAATCGCTATGGTTTTATTGCGGTTGATTTGGATCAAGATGGTAAACGAACAATTAAAAAAAGTGGTCATTGGTTTAAAACCGTTTCAGATTTAAATGGTTTTGAAGATTAATCAAAAATCAGCATAGATACCGTTGAGGGAAGTTTATAAAAAAGATTGATTCATAAAAAATCGGCAGAGAATTTTTCTCTGCCGATTTTTATTTTGATTTTAAAAAATCTCTTGCTTATTCTGATAATTCGCGTCGATCCATAAATTTCAATAAGACCGAAGCGACAGCGGCTGTTGCTAAACCAGCAACAATTGCTTCAGGTACACCTTGTACAAAGATTACCGAGATAATAGCTGCATAGACTGCATCGCCAGCTTCGCCTAAAACTTGTGCGTATTCTGGTTTGAATAAGAAAAAGATAAAATTCATCACTAAAATCGTATTAACTAAACCACCAACGAGTCCAGCTAAGAAAAGGCCAAACGTTTTGCCAGCATTTTTAAAGAATTTTTTACTTCCTATATAAACAAAATACGGAACAACCCCAATTAAAATTCGTGGGATAAAGGCAACTAGTAGTGCTTTCCAACTACCACTTCCGGTTGAGCCAAGTGGTGCGATAAAAGGTGAGAAGACAAAAGACATCGGCGTAATAATCATAGTTGAACGAATCATACTAATTAAGCCAAAACAACCACCTAAAAATCCACCAATTTTTGGACCCAAAACAATTGATGCAATGATTACAGGGATATGTAATGTCGTGGCATTAATTGGACCAAGTGGAATAAAGCCTAAGAAAGGCACACTAGCCAGTAAAATTAAAACACTCAAAAAAAGTGCGGTTAAGACAAGTTGAAACGTTTTTTCTTTATTTTTCATAGAGGAACTCCTTATTGATTAAAAGTTTGCGTAATTTGTTGAATAATTGTATCGACTGTTGCTAAAGCTCCGGGACCGTAATCGCCACAAGCAAGAAGCGCTTCGCGTGGTGCAATTTCAGTAAAACCGTCTGCTTTTAAAATTGCTAAGTTCCGTTGAACAGCAGGATTTAAATACATATAAGTATTCATCGCAGGCGCAATCATTCGGTGAACGTGGTCTTCTAATGCAAGAGAGACCGTTGAAACGATATCATCGGCAATCCCATTAGCTAATTTACCAACCATGTTGGCACTTGCCGGGGCAACGATGAATAAGTCTGCCCGTTTTGCTAGTTCAATATGATTAATTTTTTCAGGAACTTCCTCTGCCATCACATCTGTGTGGACACGACGTTTTGACAAGGATTGTAAAGTTAAAGGGGTAATGAAGGATTGACTACTTTTTGTCATTAGGACATCAACTTCATAGCCAAGTTTTGTTAATTCATTTGTTAAATCAGCCGCTTTGTAAGCTGAAATACTGCCTGAAACCCCAAGTAAAATCCGTTTTTTTGTCATGTTAATGCACTCCTTCTTTGGTCAAATTTGCTAAAATTAAGGAAGCAATCGCTGGTTTTGTGGAAGCTTTACCAATGAGCTGTCCATCTTTATCTAGCAAGTGGCCAAGATGTTGATCACCTTTAATTGACATTAAGTCATTAGCCAACACAAAATCCCCGTGATTTTTCATCATACTTTCGGTAGCAACTTTGAACAACTCTTCTTTGGAAACATCAACGAGCAATTTAAAGCTCACTAACAAAGTATCGGGTTGAATTTGTTTAATTAATTGGATGACTTTAGGATTTTTCTTTAAAGTTAAAAAAAGATAATCAGTCTTTGAAGAAATCTTAGACTCAGTATTTTGTTGGGCTTTTTCGGCTAATTGTGACACCTGCTCAATCGTTAATGGTGCATCTGATTGTGTGATTAGTTGATTCAATTGTTCAGTAAAGGCTTCAATTGAATAACTATTCGCAGGAGTGAAATCACTGACCGCCATACTATGGATAACCGCATCGTATGTATTTGTGTTGAGTAAATCCGTTAATTGATTTTTAAGATCGAGCGTATCCTCAATTAAATAGGTGACTAAACCAAAATGTTTCTCTGGTTTTATCGCGTTAGCGGTCGAAATATAATCAACATGGATTCCTTGGGATAATGCTTGATTAGCGATAACACAGCCTAGTTTGCCCGTAGAATGATTGGTAATTGAACGGACTTGGTCAATTTTTTCTGACGTTCCTCCAGCTGTGATGAGTATTTTTTTCATAGAATTACACTTCCATTTTTACAATTGTCCGCCCTTGGTGTTTTCCTTCAAGTAGTGCATTGATTGTTTCATCTAGATCACTTAATAAAATTTCTTGAGTTTTTAGTTGCTCTAAGATTTCATGATGTTGTGCTAAAAAATGCCAAATTTCTTGACGTTTCGCTTGGTCAACTGCCACAGAATCAATTCCAGTTACTTGAATCGCACGTAAAATAAATGGTAGAACGGTCGTATCGAGTTTCACACCGCCTGCATTTCCACAAAGGTAGGCACTTCCATTATAAGCTAATTGTGGTAATAAAGCAGATAAAAGGTCTCCACCAACAGAGTCGATAATAGCAGTAGCTGTTTGGCGAGCGAGTGGTTTTACGACAGGTGGAATTAAATCAGCCGGATTAACAACTTTGGCAGCTCCGAGTTCGAGTAACCAGTCACTATTTTTACGAGAAATAGCAATCACATTTGTATAGCCTAAGTGACTTAACAAAGCAATCGAAACACTACCTACACCACCAGAAGCACCTGTAATATAAATTGGTGCATCTTTATCATAATTTTTTTGATTTAAAGCAACAACAGCAAGTGCGGCAGTGAAGCCAGCAGTACCATAAGTCATTGCTGTTTTCATATCTAGCGGGGCAGGAATTTCAACAAGCCATTCAACCGGTACTTGTTGGTATTGACTGAAACCACCAGGATGACTGACACCAAGACCGTAACCTGTCACTAGGACTTCTTTACCAACTGGGAAACGCTCGTCGTTTGACGAAACAACCTCACCAGCTAAGTCAATTCCGGGAGTCATTGGGTATTGACGGATAACCCCACCATTTTTTGATGATGCAAGGGCATCTTTATAGTTAATATCTGAATAGCGAACACGAATTTCTACGTGTCCTTCTTGTAGAGGGGTGCGTTGTTTTTTTACTAACCCACGATCAAAAACATTTTCTTCTTGATTAACCTCAAAAGCGATAAAATTAGACAAAATATTTCCTCCTCGTATTATATATTTAGAAGCAAATAAAGCTCCTTGAAAACTAAATAAAAATATTTTCATT
>NZ_JBHSGT010000006.1:0-44048 GCF_042654605.1 Enterococcus eurekensis | reverse complement strand
GAACTTAAGAACGGTGACTCACCTACCTCTGTTTTTGGTGCAGCAATGATTGCTTTAATGACTGAAGAATATTCCTTAGATGATTTTTCAACGATGTCTTTGGACGCTCTGGCCGAGCTCTTACAACATTATGGCAAGGGTCGTTTCAAATCACCCGAGAAAATCGCCGAAGCGATAAAAAAAGCGGTTCGCGACTCTTATCGTTTAGGTAAATTGGCGCAAGAATCGATTGATATTATTCTGGCCTGCCTCGTTAAAAGTATTCAAGCCTTTCAAAAACAGATTAAAATTCTGGATCAGGCGATTGAAGATTTAGTGGTTATTTTACCTGAGTATCAATGCTTGCGAAGTATCCCAGGTATCGGTCCCATTTACGCCGCTGGCTTATTAGCTGAAATCGGCCAGATTGAACGATTTGAAGATCAAGCCAAACTAGCTAAATACGCCGGGTTAACTTGGAAAGTTTCGCAATCAGGAAATTTCCAATCGGAACGAACACCGCTAACTAAAACAGGTAATCGCTATTTTCGTTATTACTTAATTGAAGCTACCAATTCTGTACGACGGCACTTACCTGAGTTCAAAGCCTATATTACCAAAAGAAATACAAAGAAGTTCCAAAACAGCAACACAAACGAGCCCTCGTCTTAACCGCAAGAAAATTTGTGCGTTTGGTGGATATTCTACTACGTAACCACCAACTCTACACGCCACCAAGGAGCGTGATAGAACATGAATGAAAATTCATGACGCAAATCTCTGGAAAACAATCCCGAACAACTGTTATTTAATCAGTTTTGGGTCGGGTTTAGTTTCTTGCGGCCTAAAATCTATGAAAGCAATGAAAACAAATCTACTTATCACTTGACTTAATACCACAAGACTTTAACTCATATATTTATTTTAATGCAATTTTATGCTTATGCAAATGAATTTTAAACACTCCATTCAAAAAACTTGCACGATTATAAAAAGATTGTATAATAAAGTTACGAAAGGTCAATATTGGTCAACAACTCTTCGACCTTTTACTTTTCAAAAAATACAGATGATTAACAATAGAAAGGTTGTGTTTTTATGCGCTGTCAAAACTGTGACAAAAATGAAGCAACAATTCATTTATACGCAAACGTTGGTGGACAACGTCAACAAATAGACTATTGCCAAAGTTGTTATCAACAAATGAAAAACCAAGCAAACCCTATGATGAACCAAGGCCCTCGTGATCCCTTTGGATTTAATAATTTAGACGATTTATTCAGACAATTATCACAACAAATGCAAAAAGAACAGAGCCAAAAAACACCGCCAACTCAAACAGGCGGACTAGGTGGAGGCAATAACTTTTTTAATGGTGGCACACCACCAACTAGTGGTCAAAACGGTGGCCTTTTAGATGAATACGGAACAAGCATTACCGATCAAGCACGTAATGGTGCAATCGATCCCGTTATCGGCCGTGATAGCGAGGTCACCCGTTTGATTGAAATCTTAAACCGTCGAACAAAAAACAATCCCGTTTTAATTGGCGAACCTGGCGTTGGTAAAACCGCGGTCGTTGAAGGTTTTGCTCAAAAAATTATTGATGGTGACGTACCCCAAAAACTTAAAAATAAAGAAGTCATTCGTTTAGACGTTGCTTCACTTGTTCAAGGTACAGGAATTCGCGGTCAATTTGAAGAAAGAATGCAAAAATTAATTGAAGAAGTCAAAGCAGCTAAGAATATCATCTTATTTATCGATGAAGTACATGAAATTGTCGGTGCCGGTAATGCTGGCGATGGCAACTTAGATGCCGGAAATATTTTAAAACCGGCACTCTCACGTGGTGAATTGCAAATGGTTGGTGCAACAACGTTAAGCGAATATCGAATTATTGAAAAAGATCCTGCACTCGAACGTAGAATGCAACCAGTTCGTGTTGATGAACCGACTGTTGAAGAAACGATTGCCATCTTAAAAGGTCTTCAATCACGTTACGAAGATTACCATCATGTCAAATACACCGACGAGGCAATTGAAGCCGCGGCCAATCTTTCTCACCGTTACATTCAAGATCGTTTCTTACCAGATAAAGCGATTGATTTACTTGATGAATCGGGTTCGAAGAAAAACTTAACGATTAATATGATTGATCCAAAAGAAATTGAAGAAAAATTAGCGCACTCACAAGAGCAAAAAGCCCTAGCTTCTAAAGAAGAAGATTTTGAAAAAGCGGCGTACTTCCGTGATCAAATTACTAAACTCGAAAAGTTAAAACAACATAAAGTAACCGATGAGGAAACGCCAATTATTACTGAACGTACAATGGAACAAATTGTCGAAGAACGCACAGGTATTCCAGTTGGTGAACTTAAAGAAAAAGAACAAACACAATTGAAAAACTTAGCAAAAGACTTAAATGACCACGTAATCGGACAAAAACAAGCAATTGATAAAGTGGCTAAAGCGATTCGTCGTAATCGTATTGGATTAAGCAAACAAAATCGCCCAATTGGTTCTTTCCTCTTTGTCGGACCTACCGGTGTTGGTAAAACAGAATTAGCTAAACAGTTGGCAACAGAAATGTTTGGCTCTGCTGAATCAATGATTCGTTTTGATATGTCTGAATACATGGAAAAACACAGTACAGCCAAATTAATCGGTTCTCCTCCTGGATATGTCGGCTATGAGGAAGCAGGTCAATTAACTGAGAAAGTTCGTCGTAATCCCTATAGCTTAATTTTATTAGATGAAGTTGAAAAAGCCCATCCAGATGTGCTACACATGTTCTTACAAATTTTAGAAGATGGTCGTTTGACGGATGCTAAAGGACGGACAGTTAGCTTTAAAGATACATTGATTATTATGACAAGTAACGCCGGAACGAGAAATGTTGAGGCAAACGTTGGTTTTGCAGCAACTAGAGATGGTGTCAATCGTTCAATTCTAAATCAATTGCATCATTACTTTGCCCCTGAGTTCCTTAACCGCTTTGACGGGATTATTGAATTCAAAGCACTCAGCAAAGAAAACTTGCTCTCAATCGTTTCATTAATGCTTGATGAAGTCAACGGACAAATAAAAACACAAAATTTACAAATTGATGTACCACTAAATGTTCAAGAAAAATTAGTCGAACTCGGTTATGATCCTTCGATGGGTGCTCGCCCATTACGTCGTACCATTCAAGAACAAATTGAAGATGGTATCGCTGATTTCTATCTTGACCATCCAAGTGAGCATCACCTCCAAGCTATCTTAACGAATGAAGGTAATATTTCAATCGTACCATTTAAAGTAGAAGAAACAGTTGTAGAAGTTTCTTCTGATTAAAACAACTAAGTTTTCGAAGTTATGGCCAAGGCTATAGCTTCGAATTTTTTATTTTAAAAATATTTCAACTTTTTGGCCTGTTTTACTTCACTTTTATACAAGCAATACTTATAATAAATGAAAGAGAACATTTGGGGTGAATAATATGCGATTAATAAATGTAACGAATAGCTATTCTGGACTTGTGCGCCAACAGCTCGAAAACACGGATGCTGAATTAGTGAAAGTTTATACTTCGGGTAACATCACAGTAATCTATACCGCAGCACCGCTACATAATGAAATTGTTATTGTTAATAAAAAAAGACCCATCACTGAAAGTGAAATTCTTGAAATTAGAAATTATTTTACGAAAAAGCTCTCTCTCGATGAGTACGATCCACTTGACATTAAAACAAGTGTTACACCAATGTTGGTGGAAATCTCAATTCCAAAACACGCAAAAGAAAAAAACTACCAAACATTCCGTTAAAAAATGCTCACCACCTTTTATTGAAAAAGTGGTGAGCATTTTTATTTTTTCTACTATTGGTATAACGATTATTTTAGCCATTCTAAACGTGGGCCTTTTTCATAATTAAATACTTTGGGTTCCTCAAGTTCCAGTAACTTTTCAGTTAGATAGATACTCAATAGGGCATTGGTGTCTTCTGGCTGTACATAATAAATCTTTTCATTTGTATTAAATATGGCAATATATTGCGTATAATCGTCCGATCCATCCTCTTCAATATCGACACCTCGTGGAATTTTAACATTACCTAAAATATGTAAAATATTCATGAGTCCTTCATTTACAGAAGCAGCTCATGGAGTATATTCACGTAAATAAGCGGCTCGAATAAAGCGTTCCGGACTCGTGTAACCGCCCGGTAAACCAAAAGTCCCAGATCCTTGTCCAAAAGGTAAAATCGGATGTGTTCCAAAATATTTTTTATGAAAATTATTTGGCTGTATCCCTAAGTAATTGTTTAGATTTTTTAAATGCCATTCAAATTCGGGGCTATTCGTCATCACCTTGACAGGATTATTTTTTATTTCCAACTGTCCTGCTTTTGGTTCAACTACTACGACCTCCCCCGTTGAATCGGTCACAATAAAATGCAGAGGTAAAACAATTTCTAACAAAGAATTTTCAGACTCCATAATAGAAACTTCATTTATTCTTTGTTTTAATTCTATGACACTTCCGATTTCACCTAATACCCAAGAAATAAATTCATGCGGCGCTAAATTAATTTTACTTTGATTACGCTCTTGCGCATATTGTGCTTCACGTGGGAAATAGAGTTCGGCAATTGCTACGCCCTTTTCATTTACACCATCGGCAAAGATAAACTTATCTAACTTCCGTCCCATACCTAAATAGCCATAGCGATTCACGAGCTCTCCCCCAAAATCAAGCGGGAAAGGATACTGTCTCGGAAAAATTGTTGGTGCCCCTTCTAACTCGAAACCAAAATCCATTGTCCTTGCTAAAAAATTTATGTCGTCACTCGTCTGATAGGTAATACTTGTACACATATTTACCGACCCTTTTGAACAAACATATTGTTTAAAACGAATCTTTAATTTTAACGCCGAGCAATTGAATGAGGACTGTCGCCTGGTGTGGATTAATAATACAACCTTTTAATTGATTAGGTGATACACGCAAACTTGAAAACATACTCTTTGAAAAGTCGACTTTATTTAACGGTGTATCTAAAAAGTCTGCTTCATCGAGCTCACAACCGACAAATTGTAATTTCTTTTTGACTTTAACACTTTGGAAATAGGACTCTTGTAACGCACAATCACTAAAGACACAATTATCTAGCGCGGATTCACTAAAATTTAAATATCCTGCTTTGCATTCTAGCACTTGATTGTCTTTCCAGTGGTTGAAATAAAAATTCGTCCCAGTTAGTTGACATTTATCAAAACGACAACGATAAAAAGCACTATTATTAAATGAATAATTCGAAAAATTTAGATGAATAAATTGGCAATCTAACCATTCGCTGTCATCAAAATTTATTTGTTGAAACTCACACCGCTCAAAGATGACATCTGAAAAACGTAATGGTTCATGCGAGTAACTAAAACGACAATTTTTATAGTGTTCCCCTGATTCGACTGCATCTAAACTTAAATCTGCTCCTTCAATTATCAAAGTGAAACCTCTCCAAATCTATACTTTTTTCTTCTACAGTAATAGTATACATGACTTTGACAATCGTTCATAAAAAAAACAGCCCTTAAAAGAAATATTTTCTCAAAAGGACTGTTATCTTTATTTTCGGTAACGCAAAACATTTTCTTTAATTTTTTCAATCAATTCAATATCTGTGATACCTGTAATTTCGTTAATAACCATTTCTAACGGTTTTTGACGAATCATTTCTTGGATTTTTTTACTCTCTGCATCATTCGGATCATTATAATTTAAAATCATCCCAACGGTCGCTAGTAAATGAGGCGATTCCATTTTACGTTCATGCATTTCACGAATTGGTCGAATAAAGCGTTCTTGTGCTCCTAATTTTCTAATCGGCGTCCGAGCAACACGAGATATCGCATCCGAAATATATATATTTTGAAAACGATGAATAATTTTCTCGATATACGCTTCGTGCTTTTCTTGGTCAAATCCCCACTTTGCAACGAGTAATCGACCTGTTTCAGTCAAAACTGCCTTTAATTGAGCTAAAACAAGTGTGTCTTCCATCGCCTCATCAATTGTTGCATAACCAAACCAAGCAGCTGTATATGCCACGGTTGCATGTCCCGTATTGACACTAAACAACTTACGTTCGATGTAAGGTTCTAAATCATCGACATATTGAACACCATGTAACTGAATTACCTGATTTTTAACTTGTGTCCGATTGATGATCCACTCAGAAAAAGGTTCCACTTCTACATAAAGCACATCTTCGTGTTTTTGCTCTGGGACAATCCGATCAACAGCCGCATCTGGAAAACCAACAAATTGTTCAAAATAATCTTGATTCTCAATGTATTTTGCAACTTCCGTTTTAAAATATGTTGAACCCCTAATCATGTTCTCACAAGCAACCACATCAATTGGTTCAGTAATCCCCGCTGTTTTACGTGCTTCAATTCCTTGAGCGACTATCTCTGCAATATATGGTAAGATATTGGGCCCAATCGCAGTCGTGATGATCGATGCTTTCGTGATAGCATTAATCACAGCTTCTGGAGCAAGTTGGTTATTAATACCTGAGACTTGATCAATTAAAATTTTTTCCTTTGATTCATCGGCCAAACCGATTGTATACTCTTTTCTAGTTTGTAGCGCTTGAATAATCGTGTCGTTGACATCAATAAAGGTAACTTCAAAATTGTTTTGATGTAAAATCTCACCAATAAAACCACGACCAATATTTCCTGCGCCAAAGTGTACTGCTTTCATCTTATTTCCCCCTAAGCCATCTGTAATTGACGAATAATCTCTTCTTTGTCTAATGCATCCGCAAGCAAGACCACATTATTCACATCACTACAATACAAGGCAATCTGTTGGATTAGTGCTAAATGGTCATCTCCGACACCAGCAATTCCAAATAATACTGTTACAATTTGTGGTTCTTCTGCTGTACCAAAGTTGACTCCTTCAGGGACTTGAACAATACAAATCCCTGATTTTTTTACATAACGTTTGGCTTCATCAGTCCCGTGTGGAATTGCGATGAAATTGCCCATATAAACCGACAACAAATCATTTCTTTCAATCATTGCATCGATGTAATCGGCTTCGATACATCCTGCCTCAAATAATTTTTTACCACAAAAACGAATGGCCTCTTCTTTTGTCGTAAATGATTGATTTAATTCAATCATATCCATTGGTAAATTCATTCCATCCATTTTAATTACTCCTTTCAAAACCTTACTTCTGGTGTTTCAATTGTTCGACAAGTACTTCATATTTTTTTGATTGAACAAAATTTTCGACTTCGAAAATTTGAGCATTTGGTGCAACAGCTTCCACGTCTGACTTCATACTTGATAAAGCAACGACTAAAGTACTTGGTTGTACTTTTAACTCGCGATAGTTCATTTTTTTAATTGGAATTTGCAAATGATTTTTATTGAACATTTCTTCCAACATCCGCAGTCCCATCGTTGCTGATCCTTCTCGTTCGTCATAAACCAAAACAATTTCTGCAACGTTGGTGTAAGCAGGAGAACTTACAGGATTAACGGCTTTTTTCTCTGATGGTTGTTCAGCAACCGTGCCACTTAATTCGGCTACAATTTCATCGTAGCGAGGCGAATTTAAAAAGTTTTCAACTGATACAAACGTCGCATTCGGTGCTTTTTGCTTTGCTCGTTCTTGCAGTTCAACTTGCGTCACAATTAAGGCCGAAGCGTCATCTACTAATTGACTAATGGCACTGTTTGTGACCGCTTGTGGTAAATTGGCTTCTTTAATTTTTTTACGTAAAATTGAAGCCCCCATGGCACTTGAACCCATTCCTGCATCACAAGCAAAAATGATTTTTTGAACTTTATTATCTACACCAATATTTGTCGCTTGGTTAATGCCTTTTGAAGCCATTTTTGCTTGTTGTGTGGCAGCAACACTTGCCGCAAAATCAATTTCTTCCTCTTTAGAATCCGCTTTTAAAATAATCGCCGCTACTGCAAAAGAGGTTGCTGCTGCTACTGTCACACCAATCAGAACCGGAATATGTCCGCCTTGTGGTGCCATCGCCATAATCGCAATGATTGATCCTGGTGAAGCGGGTGCACGTAAACCAGCACCTAAAGCTTGTAAAGTAAAACTACCTGTAATCCCACCTGCAATTACTGCTAAAAATAATAACGGTTTCATCATCACGTATGGGAAGTAAATTTCATGAATCCCACCAAAGAAATGAATCAAAATCGCACCTGGTGAAGAAGATTTCGCCGCCCCTTTACCAAATAACATAAAGGCTAATAAGACACCTAAACCTGGACCAGGATTTGCTTCAAGTAAGAATAAAATCGAACGTCCGGTTTCAGCTGCTTGCTCCGTTCCTAGTGGTGTTAATATCCCATGGTTAATCGCATTATTTAAGAATAAAATTTTTGCAGGTTCAATAAAAATATTTGCTAATGGAATTAAGTGAGCATTTAAAATAATATCCACACCTGTTGCCATGGCTGTCGTTAACGTATCAACTACTGGACCAACAACGATATAACCTAAAATAGCTAATGCAAAACCAATTAGTCCTGCTGAGAAGTTATTGACTAACATCTCAAAACCAGCTTTAATTCGGTGTTGGAAATATTTATCAAATTGTTTCATACAAAAACCAGCAAATGGCCCCATAATCATCGCTCCGAGCATCATCGGAATACCTGTTCCGACAATCACACCCATAGTAGCAATCCCACCAACAACTGCTCCACGTTCACCAGCAATGACTTTCCCACCGGTATAACCAATTAAAATTGGAATCAGATAGTTCAGCATCGGGCCTACCATTTCTGCTAACTGTTCATTTGGAAAATATCCATCTGGAATAAATAATGCCGTTAAAACTCCCCATGCAATTAATGCCCCAATATTTGGCATAATCATGCTTGATAATGTACTACCCAACTTTTGTACTTTGGCTTTTAGTGATGTTTTCCCTTCAACACTTGTCGTCTGCATTTTAACTTCCTCCTTTTTTATCTTGCTTTGACAACTAAAGTGTATCCCCTTTCAAAAAGTTAAAATAGTCGCACTTTGGCACAAACGTTTATGCCAAAACTAAAAAGCGCCTTAAGCATCATCACTGACACTTAAGGCGCTTCAAATCTCTTGTTTAATTATTTGTTTTCTAACATTGCTAGAACGGTTGACTTTTCTGTTGCATCGCTCATTTTTCGGACATTTTCAATCTCCGAAAAGAATAAAGCCAATTCTTGTAGGACAGTCAACTGTGTCCATTTTTTTAACGAAACAGCCACAATAATTGTCGCAAGTTGTCTTTTGTCTTTCGTTCCAAAATCAACACCATCTGGCACTTGAATGATCACGATACCTTCTTTTAAGATATTTCCTTCTTGATCATCCGCATGTGGCAAAGCCACAAAATTGCCAATATAGACACTGACTTGTCGATGACGTTGCTTCATTGCCTCAATATAATTACTCGTTACGTAACCACGTTGTACTAATTGTTCACCCGCATAGGCAATGGCTTCCGTCGCTGATCGAAACGATTGATTTAAAAAAATATCGGCTTCACTAAACTGCCACATAAGACACCCTCCTCTAAGCTTTCATCTCTTCGACTAACAACGAAGAAAGTAATTGATAGACAATCGCTTGATTTCCTGAGCGAAAAATCTCAGTATACAGATCATTCATAATAATTGAACCACTTATTTTCCCAAGGAGTTGACTTTCAGTTGCCGTTAATTCTTTTGGTGCCAACATGAGTAACACTCGCTGTAAATTCATCTCTTGTCGATCCATCCCTAAAATAGTAACTGGTTGCTCTAAATCAATGATACAAAAAATGGGAAACTTAATACCACTTGTGGCAGCATGAAATAAAGCCATTTCTGTGCCAGGTATCCCCACCGGTGATTGTTTCAGTCGTTTACTTAACTTAGCAATAATTTTTTCTCGATTATTGACTATTTCAATTGGTAATACCGCGACACTTTGTTCGATAATATTTTCAATCGATGCTTGATTATCGATTGATGTGAGAAAAAACAAACCCAACAGTTCGTTGACATCATCCATAAAATCACGAACTTCTTCATAAGTTGGTCGCTGTATATCCTTCACGCTCCGCCTTACTCGCCCACGTTTTTGCTTGCGACTAATCTTTTTGAATTCTTCTTTTAGTTGATTGACTTCATCTTCTAATAACAACGGCGATACAAGCTGATATTTCCCACTATAACCGGCTAACAAAGCCGTCGAAACAACAAGGTCATAATCATTTTCTAAGTCGACCGTTCCTAAATCTGCCAAACTAAAAAAGTGAATTTGATCAACAAAAGGGAAGTAACAACGTAATTTCATCTCTAACATACTTGTTGATGCTAATCCACTTGGTGAGAAGCCTGCAATATCGATGGCAATCGTTTTCGGACTGCGTTCCAGTGAATTGGCAAAATGTAAAACCATATAAGCAATTTCTTCCTCAGAAATTTTCAAATCAGGAAAGACTTTTGGTAAAGAAATACGAATTCCTCTAGCCACTTCCTCATACTGTTGCATAATCCGTTCCAAAATCGGATTCGTTATTGTCTCTTCTTCTAAAATAACCCGTGAAAAAATTCCAGACAAATGGGTCAATAACATTTTATACAAATGTGAATCCTCAAAAAAATCAACTTCCGTTTCACGACTGACCTCTTCAATCAATTGCTTAATTTGATAGGCTAATTCCGTATCAAAGTTTTCTTCAAAAAAATCTTCTTCAAAAGAATTACCAAAATTACTCAACAAACTTGCGAAGAAAACAATTTCATTGACTGGATATAATTGCTTCGTCTCCATCGCCAACTTAGCAAAAATTCGCTTACTACTATTTAGCATCTCTTTATTTAAGGCTTCTAAATAAGCCTCTTCAACAATCAAATGTTCTTTTTTAACGCGATGAATCGTCAAAATCAGGACAAATGATAAATGCGCTAATTTACGATCACTGAGTTGAGGGATGGCTACTTTTAATTCTTCTAAAAGCAGTTCCCGAACATAGACTATATGTGATTGATTTAAGAAAGATAAAAAGATATTTTGCTTCGCCGTTGATACTTCATAATGAAAAAATTGATACTCGCTAATTTCCAATTCCAAAATACTTGCCATTAACAATCGACGGTATTTTTCCGATCCTTCGATTTCATAACCTAAACTACGGATAATTTTAAGTGGGGATTTTATTAAACGAGCCTCTAATTGTTTAATATCCGAATAAAAAGTTGTATTGCTAATCAAATAACTTTCTAAAAAATAGTTCAAGCTAATCGGTTCTTCGGTTAATAATAATTCAAATAAAATCAAACGTTGTCGTTGATCAGTTGGGATTTCCAACCAATTTTCCACCTGTAATGCTTGATGAATCTTGCGTAGTCCTTCCTCATCAGTTAATAATTGATATTTCCCTCGACCAATTTTATTTAAATGGGCATCAATTTTATTTAACGTTTCACTTAAATTTTCAATTTCACGATAAACTGTTCGTTTGCTAACTTTTAATAAAGAAATCATTTGATTAATCGATACCCCATTTGGTTGATTAACCAATTCCGTCAATAATTCCTTTTCTCTAGGAGACAAGAACATTAAATTTCCCCCTTCTCTAATAAAGTTTCAAAGTCTGCCACCTGTAAGATATCGGCGACTACTATTTTTTGTGCAAGGTTGCTCAGTTCTGGATATTTTTCCATTAGACTTTGACTTAGTACATAAATCGTTTCACGATTAGGATTCAACGTTTGAATCGCCTCTTTTTGAAAATCAAAGATTCTTTGATAGTGTTGCGCTTTTTGGGACCACAACTCAATCGCCATTGTTTGCGAACCTCTCATCTGATTAGCATAAAGAAAAACAATTTTCGGAAGGAGTGCACCTTGTTGACTCACTTGATAGCTCGTTGTCTCGATTCTTTTTGAAATACCCAAAGCCTCTTTTACACGTTGATGAAGTATTTTCGTTTCTAAAAAATTTTCAATTGTGATAATTTGCGTTGCCGGCACTTTTTTTTCAGCAATTTGTTTTAATTGTGGGTGAACGACGACTAATGTATCTTGACGATTTTCTAACGTATAAACCGATTGGTAATCAACTATCAATTTGCTCCCCTCTTGTTCTAAGCTTCTTCTTAAAAGGCTAGCACCCATAGCACTTGAGCCAATTCCGGCATCACACGCGACGATTATTCGGGTAATTTCTTGATTACGTCTAACTGGTAACTCTTCAAAATTCAAATCGGATTCCTCCCATTTTTTTTGCTTTAAGAAAAATTGTGCAACCGCAAAAGAAACAAACGTGCTGAGCGTTATTCCTAAAAACAATCCAAATAATTCTTTAACTGGTGTACTGGCAACCATTAAAATCAGCGATCCTGGTGAAATTGGGTTTTTCAAACCAACATTAAACCAATTAAAAATGGCCGTTCCCGTCATTCCACTACAAATAATCGCGATAAAAAGACGCGGTTCCATTAACACATAAGGAAAATAAACTTCATGAATGCCACCGATTAAATGAATCAAAGCCGCTCCACCTGTTTGCGCTTTCTTTTTACCATAACGATAATAAGCAAGCAAAACACCTAATCCCGGACCTGGATTTGTTTCCAGTAAAAATAAAATCGATTGCCCCGTTTTTTCAACCATTGATAAACCAATCGGTGTTAAGACACCATGATTAATCGTATTATTAAAAAAGAAAATTTTTAAAGGTTCGATGACAAAACTCACCAAGGGTAATAAATTGAGATGAATAAGTTCTGTAATTAAAATGGCGATTCTTTCCATCAAAGTATTGATAATCGGTGAAATAAAAAAGAGCGCAACTAAACACCAAATAGCCCCCATCACCCCAGCGACAATATTCGTTACTAGCATTTCATAACCGTCTTTAAATGCTTGTAAGCAATGTTTTCTGATTGAAACATAACTCCACACCGAAAGTGGTCCAACAATCATGGCTCCGATAATTTGTGGACTATTCGTCCCTAAAATCATCCCGATGGTGGCAATTCCAGCAATTGTGCCTCCGCGTTTAGGCTCAATTTGTTTTCCCCCGGTATAACCAATTAAAAGCGGTAATAAATAGGAAATTAATGCATATTCCAATGAATCCAAAAAAACACGTAGCGCTTCAAATCCAAAACTTGCAATCAAGTTCATTAAAGCCAAAGCGATAAAAATACTTAAGTGAGGCATTAACATCTGACTAAGTTGATGACCAACTTTCCTTAAGCCTGGCCAATTATTTTTAGGAATGATTTCTGATAATTTTCTAGACAAGACGTTCACCCCTTTATTCACTCTGTTTATCATAGCATAAAATCATTTTTTCGTTTGAGCAAAAGTTTAACGCAAGCATCAAAAAATCTACAAGAAAAAATCCTTGTAGATTGAACAACTTCTATTTCTCGTCGTAGCTCGAAAAATCAATAATTTTGTGATCTCGATACCAAACTTGAACCTTATCAGTATAGATTGAGGCAAAATCTTGATCGAAAGTATTAACCAGCCATGTAGAAAAACCTTTGTCTAGTTTCTCGCGATCCAATATTTGATTGACTTGGTCATCATTTTCTTTCGTGGCATCATCACCTGTAGATGCGATTGAAGGGATCTTGATTGTAATATCTTTATATGGTTTTTCCGAAAAAAATTCGCCATTAGTCGTATCAATCTCGACACCTTTAATATTAATAAACAAACCATTGAGATTCAATTCTTGCTTCATGATTTCTTTTTGACTGTACTCCCGATAACCCAAAAAAGCAGAAGCAGCACATCCCACAGTCAGCGCTATGAATAATCTTATTCCCCATTTATTGTCTTTCTCCATTACTTCACCTTATCAACTTTCAAACTACTATTTGCCAATTTCCAAGAACCATCCTCATATTGATACTTAGCAGACAATTTATAATCTGGTGATAACCACAATGTACCATCACTTTCAAAAATTCCTTGAACATTGACACTATTACTACTCGGTTCAAATTCAAAACTGACGGATTCAAGCTCGTTCTTTTTCTCCCAGTTCTTAAATTCAATCGCTTCTTCGGTTCGAAGTTTTAGACGTAGATCTTTCATAATTGCCGTTTTATCCGCCGTTTTCAAATCTTTATAGCTGCTAACTTTTTCACCATTTTTCCATTGACCAAGCGTACTACCATCGTAAAAAATCCGATAATAAACAGCTGATTCTTTCATAACGTCCGAATTAATTGATTCTTCAAACGTATTTTTCAATTCCTCACGACGACTATCATCATCAAATAGACCCGAGTAATTAATCAACTTGGGAATAAAAATGTCAACTTCCTTCGCCTCTTTACTACTAAACCACTTAACAATTCCTTTTTGAGAAACTAGCCCCACATCCGTCCCGATAATTGCCGAATACGCATCACGGATATTGTTTTTTGCCGCAATTTCACTAGTCTGTTGAGACCAAGGAGATAATCTATAAAACATTGATGAAAAAGCGGGTATTCCTATGAACCAAACGGCTGCTACAATGACCGGTACTGATGCCACAATGATCGCATAAGCTTTAAATTTGCCTATCGTCATTTTTGATAATCCTGTCACTAGTTTATTGACGTTCGTCGACTCTTTTGATTTCTT
Source organism: Enterococcus eurekensis (assembly GCF_042654605.1). Taxonomy (NCBI): domain Bacteria; kingdom Bacillati; phylum Bacillota; class Bacilli; order Lactobacillales; family Enterococcaceae; genus Enterococcus; species Enterococcus eurekensis. Next base: position 29,405 of record NZ_JBHSGT010000006.1, on the reverse strand, counting down.
TTCATTTTTTTTATGATTGCTTCGACTATTACTGTGCTCTTTTATTTCAGGATTCCCATAATCCATGATTTGACTAACTCCTTTTCCAGTTTATTATTTAAAATCAATAAATTATTATAATGTTTTCTAGATTATTATACCAAATGTAAGCGCAACATCCTATACCTATTTAGATCTAGTCATTACAAAAAAATCAAACAATCACTTCATATGTTAGGCATACGAAGTGATTGTTTGATTTAACCTCTGTGTTATTTTTACATCAATTGTTTCAATTTCACATTTGGATATTTATCAGCAAACCAACGTTCGGCAAATTGATTTTCAAACAAGAATAATGGTTGATCAAAACGGTCACGCGCTAAGATGTTACGGCTTGAACTCATTTTTTCATCTAGATCTTCTGGTTCAATCCAGCGAGCGATTTTACTTCCCATTGGTGTCATAACGATTTCAGAGTTATATTCATTTAACATCCGATGTTGGAAAACTTCAAACTGTAATTGTCCTACGGCACCTAGAATATATTCTTCAGTCAAGTATGTTTTGTATAACTGGATTGCACCCTCTTGTACCAATTGGAGAATTCCTTTATGGAATGATTTTTGTTTCATCACGTTTTTAGCGGCAACTTTCATAAATAGTTCTGGTGTAAATGAAGGAAGGTCTTCATAAGCAACGGCTTTTTTCCCTTCATAAATCGTATCACCAATTTGATAATTACCAGTATCATAGACACCAATAATATCACCGGCAACTGCTTCTTCGACATTTTCACGTGAATCAGCCATGAATTGCGTCACGTTACTAAGTTTCATTTTTTTCTTTGTCCGTTCTAAGGTTACGTCCATACCGCGTTCAAAGGTTCCTGAACATACACGAACAAAAGCAATCCGGTCACGATGGGCTGGATTCATATTTGCTTGGATTTTGAAGACAAATCCTGAAAACTCTTCTTCATAAGGACTCACTAATTCCCCATCTTTTGTTTCATGATCGTAAGGCGCATGTGCATACTGTAAAAATGTTTCTAAGAAAGTTTGCACACCGAAGTTGGTTAATGCTGAACCAAAGAAGACGGGCGTTTGTTGGCCACGAGATACTTTCTCTGGGTCAAATTCATCGCCAGCTTCTGTCACTAATTCAACTTCTTCTAAAACTTGATTGTAAATACTATTGTTTCGTAATGGGTGATCTGCTGGAATTTCGCCATTTTCATCTAAGTCAATGTATTTTTGATTGTCATATTTTTCAGGTCGATAAAATTCTACACGTTTATTGTGGATATCATAAATTCCTTCTAAACCTTTTCCCATTCCTAAAGGCCAGTTCATCGGAAAGGATTCAATCCCTAAAACTTCTTCAAGCTCTTCTAATAGCTCTAACGGCTCGCGACCATCACGGTCTAATTTATTAATAAAAGTAAAAATTGGAATTCCGCGTCGTTTAACGACTTGGAAAAGTTTCTTTGTTTGAGCTTCAATCCCTTTGGCACTATCAACAACCATGACCGCACTATCAACCGCCATCAACGTCCGATATGTATCTTCCGAGAAGTCTTCATGTCCTGGGGTATCTAAAATGTTCACACGTTTGCCATCATAATCAAATTGCATAACGGAACTCGTAACCGAAATCCCACGTTGTTTTTCAATTTCCATCCAGTCAGACTTAGCAAAGTTACCGGTTTTTTTTCCTTTAACAGTTCCGGCTTGACGGATTGCGCCTCCAAAAAGGAGTAATTGTTCAGTAATTGTCGTTTTACCAGCATCCGGATGGGAAATGATCGCAAAGGTACGACGACTTTCAACTTGTTCTTTTAAATTCGGATTATTCATATATATAAGTATTCCTTTCTTTGTGATAAAATCATCACCTAAACTTCGATTCGTTCTTAGTCAACTAGAACAGTTTACCATGGATTCCATGATAGAAAAAGGTTATTGACTAATTTATTCAGAAAAGAAGGAGTCGCGACAATGATTGTCACAACTCCCCTTCGTTATTTTTTCGATTCATCTTCATCGGAGTCTTTGCGGAAGAAACGTTTTTCTTCTTCAGGCTCTTTTTCTTCCTCTTGATTATCATGAAACATCACGCGGATTTTTATGACGCGTGAGCCTTCAATTTCAAAAGGTTCCAATGTCATATTTTCAACATCAAATGTTAATTTCTCATCTGGTTCTGGAATCGTTCCTAAAGCTGTAATCAAATATCCAGCCATTGTATCAACATCAGGCATATCGATTTTCGTACCAAATTCACTATTAAATTCAGTAATTAACATCTTACCTTGAACAATATATTCATGATCACTAATAACTTCATACAATGTTGAAACTTCATCGGATTCATCATCAATTTCACCGACGATTTCTTCAAGTAAATCTTCAAGTGTCACAATCCCAACGACACCACCATACTCATCAAGTAAGATTGCCATTTGGTTCTGTGTTTTTTTCAATTCATAAAGTAAGTCATCAATAAAAACTGTTTCAGGAACAAAAAGCGGTTCCTGCATAACTTCCATAAAGTTTAAATTTTCAAATCCTACATCATAAGCGGCTTTTAATAAGGTTTTTGTATGTAAAACACCAATTATTTTATCCTTATCCTCATTGTATACTGGAATACGTGAAAAGTTCTCTGATAAAATTTTGTTTAAAATTGTCGGCACATCACCTTGTATGTCTACCATAAAGGCATCTGTTCTAGGAACCATGACTTCACGTGCGACTTTTGTATCTAAAGAAAAAATACCTTGTAACATTTCAAGTTCATCTTCTTCAAGAATGCCTTCACTTGCCAACATGTAACGCATTTCATCACGTGTCATTTTAGAATCTGCATCATCGAAAGTAATCGGCGTAATCCGAGACAATAAATTAGTAGAAGCTGATAGTAACCAAACGAATGGCTTCGTTAATACCCCAAGGAATTGAATCACACCTGAAGTATAACGGGCAATTTCTTCTGATTTATTCATCGCAATTCGTTTAGGGTATAGTTCCCCAAATACGATTGAGACATACGTTAAAATTGCTAATACAATAAATGTTGCGATGCTACGCGCTGCAGCACTTGTACCAATTAGTGGTGCTAGACGACTCGCAAAACTGTCGGCTAAAGACGCCCCAGATAAAATGTTAACGAGTGTAATCCCTACTTGGATTGTTGATAAAAAATTTGTTGGTTCATTTAAAATTTCCAAAAGTTTTTGTGACGATTTGTCGCCATCTTCTGCCTTTTGTTCTACGCGATTACGATTGGTAGAAACAACGGCAATTTCTGCTGCTGATAGAAAGGCATTTATCATTGTTAACAAAACTAATAATAATATCTGCGCGATCATCGACTGACTATCGGGGTCAGAATTCATAATTTCTTTCTCTCCTTATTTTTCATTAATGATAAAAAAAAGCGTGGAATTATCCACGAGAGAATCGTATCATAAAGTAAGATTCTTTGCAATCAAAAAACAATAACTAACGTTCACTTTCTTTGACTTAAAAAACAATTGTTTGCATATCGACTTTTTGCAGTTATACTAACGTTGAGAGGTGATGAAAAACATGATAATTAAATATACGAGAGACACGATGAGTCAAATTTATCTTGACGCTCTACGCATTCGTAATGAGGTCTTTGTTCACGAACAAAACGTGCCGTTAGAACTTGAAATTGATGAGTACGAAGCATTAACACTTCATTTTGTCCTTTATGAAGAGAATAAAGCTTTAGCAACTTTACGATTACTTCCTTTAGAGGATGGTCAAATTAAATTACAACGGATGGCTGTCATTAAAGAAGCACGCCAAAAACACCTTGGACAAAAGCTGATGACCTTTGCCGAAAACTTCTGTAAAGAACAACAGTTTACTAGCATCACACTTGGTGGACAAGAATCTGCAATCCCCTTTTATGAAAAATTAGGCTATCATGTTGAAGGCGAACGCTTTATGGATGCAGGTATTCCTCATTTCACCTTAACAAAAAAATTATAAAAAAAATAAAAAAACTGGATATAATTATCCAGTTTTTTTTGTTATTTTTGAGACAATTGCTTGTAGCGGTCATACCATATATCGATATACCCTTGAGAAAAAGGACCTTTCTCATTGTTAATCCAATCCACTAAAATTTTGACATTTTCTTTTAAAATATAATCGATATCATCGGGATAGCCCATAAGCTTACTGTGTAACTCATATTCATCCACATCTAGTAATCGTTTTTCACCATCAGGAAAAACTTTGATATCTAAATCATAATCAATGTATTTTAGCGCCTCCTCATCTAATAAGTAGGGTGAAGCTAGATTACAATAATAGGACACACCTTTTTCACGAATCATTGCTATGACATTGAACCAGTATTTTTTATGAAAAAAAACAATCGCTGGTTCACGGGTAACCCATCGTCTTCCATCTGACTCTGTAACTAATGTATGATCATTAACGCCAATCATGGAATATTCACTGGTCTTCAACACCATGGTATCACGCCACGTACGATGCAACTTGCCATCATGTTTGTAGCTTTGAATGCTGACAAACTCTCCTTCTTTTGGAACGCGCATAGTCAACCTTCCCTCAGCGAATAACCGCATTTGTTTGGGTGCTTTTCACACCAACATCGTAAACATTATAGCAATAAAAATGCTATTTGCCTACAAAACTTTACGAACTTTCTGATTTTCTAGAAATTTGGCAACTAATTTTTGTTGAATCGTTGGAAAAGTAATCGTTTCAAAATCTTTTCCTGCAATCCAGTGTCCACCCTCATAATCAAATTTTTGATTGGTTCGTCCATAAAAAATCAAGACATGCCAACGCAAATGACTAAAAACATGCTTCACTTCACCCAAATGTCTCGTTTGCCAAACAATCGGTAATTCGTTAAAAATCTCAAAAAGTTCTGATTCGGCCACAAGATCTAGTGACAGCTTTTGTTCCTGTTTGACATAGTTCGTTTGATATTCTTTAAAAGTTGCTTCAGACACTTCTTCTAATGGATAATGCCATAACTTAGCTAGCAAACCTTTTTCCGGTCGCTGGATAATTAGAAATTCTTTTTGGCTGTTTTCAATGATACCTGCAACATAATAAACGTCTTTAGGCGGGACTTTTTTCGATTTTACCGGATAATTTAGCTGCGTATTTGTTTGATAGGCCTGACAAAAGTCTTTTAAAGGACAGTTGGCACAATCTGGACTGGTTGGTGTACAAATACTCGAACCCAAATCCATAAATGCTTGGTTCATATCACCAGGCGCTTCATGTGAAATAATCTCTCTAAAAGCTTCATCAAAAATTTTTCGGCTACTCGCTTTCGCAATATCAGCATCAATACCAAAGAGCCGACTACCCACTCGCATCAAGTTGCCGTCAATCGCAGGTTCAGGTAATTCAAACGCAATGCTACTAATCGCTCCCGCTGTGTAGGGGCCAATTCCTTTTAATGTTTGAATTTCTTCAAACGTCTCAGGAAAGCGGCCATCAAATTCTGCAACAATTTGCTGCGCAGCCACTTTTAAATTTCGGGCACGTGAATAATAACCTAGCCCCTCCCAAACTTTTAAAAGACTTTCTTCTTCGGCTTCGGCTAGCGCTTGAATCGTTGGATATTTATCAATAAAACGATAATAATAACCGATTACTGTATCGACCCGTGTTTGTTGCAACATAATTTCAGAAATCCAAATATAGTAAGGATTATTCGTCCCGCGCCATGGTAAGGTACGCTTATGTTGATAATACCAAAATAAAAATTGCTCTTGAAAAGCCGCAATTTCTGCTGATTTCCATTTTTTTAACTGACTACTCATCTTCTTTAACTTCCTCATCAATAAAATGTTGGATTTGATCCAACGAAAAACCTTTTTGATACAATTGGCCTTTTATTTTTTGAATCATCTTACTACGTTCTAAACGTTGATGACGACGTAGTAACTTATTGCCTTCAATCATTAACGCATTTTGTTCCGATTCTTCATCCTTTTCAAAAGCTAGCTCATCAAGTACTAGTTGAATGACTTCACTGCCAAAACCTTTTTGCATTAAAGTCGTACGGATTTTTTGTAAATTTTCTTGATAACTTTTTGTTTGATTTTTACGCCAAGCTTTTTCAGCAACTTTAGTAGCCACGGCTAGCTGTTGATCCATCGTATATAAATACATGGCTTGTTCAATAATCAAAGAATCAATGCCCTTTAGCTTTAAATTTTGCGTTAAAACATAAGGTCCTTTATCACTCATTCGCATTTGCGTCCGAATATAGCTTTCGGCATAGACTTGATCGTCGATTAAAGAAAGCTCCTTTAAACGAAGCATGATTTCTTGGATATCAGCCGATGAAACTTCCTTCTTTTTTAAATATTGACGCATTTCTAACTGACTACGTAATTGGTAACTGACATAGCTATAAGCCATTTGTAATCCAATTTGATAACCAGCACTTGCTTTTAATTTTTCAAAAAGTTCCGGCGTAATTTCACTACCTTTTAATAGGCGATGTTTCACTAGTAAATCTTCCGAGACTTGGACTTCTTGCCCTTCAGAAAATATCACCGTATAAAAATTATTTTTTTCTAATTTAATTTGTTTAATTTCCATTTATCTCACCTCTTAATAGCCAATTTCTAGTCTATCATACTTTTCCCAATTCGGTTGAAAACTGTGCTAAAATGTAAAAAAGAGACGCGAGAAAAACAAATAAAGAAATCGAGGCCTTCTTATGAACCAAGTACAAGTAACCACAAATCAAACATTACAAATTAAAATTAAACGCCTAGGAATTAACGGTGAAGGCATTGGCTATTACAAACGACTGATTATTTTTGTGCCACGCACTTTACCGGGAGAAGATGTTCAAGTCCGTGTAACAAAAGCCTCACCAAAATTTGCTGAGGCTGAACTAATTAAGATCATTAAAGTCAGTCCAGACCGAATTGAGCCTCCTTGTGAATTTTACGATCGTTGTGGTGGCTGTCAATTACAACATTTAGCGTATAACAAACAACTCGACTTTAAAAAAGACTTATTGAAACAATCACTTGAAAAGTTTAAACCCGCCGATTTTCGTAATTATAAATTAAAAGATACTATCGGAATGGACGATCCATGGCGCTACCGTAATAAAGCTCAGTTCCAACTACAATTTAACGATCATACTCAACAAGCTGAAGCTGGACTTTATGAAATGAATTCTCACCACTTAGTAGCAATCGATAATTGTTTGGTACAAGAAGAAACAACCCAAAAAGTCTTAAATACTGTCCTAGAACTGATTAACCATTATCAACTACCAATTTACAACGAACATAAAAATAGCGGTATTTTAAGAACGCTGATGGTTCGAATCGGAATTGAAACAGGACAAGTTCAATTAGTTTTTATTACTTCGACACCAAAGCTACCGAAGAAAAATCATTTGATTCGTGAAATTAACGAGAAATTACCCGAAGTTGTTTCAATTATGCAAAACGTACAAAATAAAAAAACCTCACTTGTTATGGGTGATGATACGATCCACTTGTGGGGCCAAGAAGCCATCGAAGAAAAAATCAATGATTTAACTTTTGATTTATCGCCAAGAGCTTTCTTCCAATTGAATCCAAAACAAACAAAAGTTTTATACGAGGAAGCACGTCGCGCACTAGATTTAAGTAAAAATGAATCGTTAGTTGACGCTTATTGTGGCGTTGGAACGATTGGTCTGAGTCTTGCTCACCTTGCAAAAGAAGTTCGAGGAATGGATATTATTCCTCAAGCGATTGAAGATGCTAAAGCCAATGCTTTGCGTAAAGGTTTTACAAACACACGCTATGAAGTCGGAACCGCTGAAGAGCTACTACCTCAATGGTTAGCCGCTGGTTTTAAACCAGATGCGATTGTCGTTGATCCGCCACGAACTGGTTTAGGTGAACCGTTACTTGAAGCCCTAACCAACTATCCAGCAAAAAAACTGGTCTACGTTTCATGTAACGTATCAACATTAGCCCGTGATTTAAAAGTACTGACTAAAACGTATCATGTGGATTACTTGCAATCCGTCGATATGTTTCCACAAACGGCTCGTTGTGAAGTCGTTGTAAAATTGACTAAAAAATAAATTTTAGGAGTCGCTTTGCTAATGAAACAAATTTATTTTCTACGCCATTCCATCCGTGATACAACGGTTCATCATGAACAAGCACCGTTAACATTAGAAGGTCAACGACTTGCTGAAGAAATCAGTGCCTACTTTCTTGATAAAAAAATTACTCAAATCTATTCAAGTCCGTTTCAACGCACGATTGATACCGTCAAACCAACTGCGCAAAAACTAGCTCTAGAGATTCAAACAATTGATTTATTTAGAGAACGATCTGTCGGTGAGTGGCTTGCAGACTTTGATTCTTTTGCTCTACAACAATGGCAAGACTTTGATTACAAATTACTCGGTGGTGAATCGTTAAATGATGTAGCAAACCGAGTTCTACCACCTTTTAAAAAACTTTTAAAAGACACGAATGAATCCGTCTTGATTTGTGGACATGGCACTGCCCTATCGGTCCTTTTCCATTCTTTGACTAATGGTCAATTTGGTTATACTGATTTTTTGAAAATGAAGATGCCAGATGCTTACCAGCTAACTTTTTCAGATGAGCAGCTAATTGCTTTTGAAAATATTACGCTTGAAGACAAAAAACAAACAGTTAAATAATAATTTGAAAAAGCCTAATAAAATGATGATTTAGTCATTTTATTAGGCTTTTTGATACTAACTAGACCCCTGCTCCGTCTATAGAAGATTAGACACTAAAGTTCAGTCTCAATAAAATGTTCTTCACTTTCATCCCAGTACTTTTTATACGTCTCAACAGACGCTTTAAAATTTAACTGATACATTCTAAACGTCACCATTTTTCCTTTTGGCTGCCAATTTTCTGCACAAGAATATTGATAGTTCATTCCTAATTTCTTCATCACTTGCCCGCTTGCGATATTTTCTCTATCATGCGTGGCTGTCACATAATCCAAACCTTGAGCCTTTAATTGTTCCAATACCTCTTCAGCCGCTTCGGTAATTATTCCTTGATTCCAATATTCACTACGTAGACCATAGCCAAAGTCATGATTCTCATTAGTTGAAAGAGATACATAGCCAATCGGCCGATTATCAATTTTCAAACAAACTGCCAAAAAGAAGCGAGATACTGCAAATATTGTTCGCTTTGCAATTTTCTCTTGGTAAAATGCAATCGTTTCAGTGCGTGTCTTAATCGGAAACCACGGTAAATACGTATTGACCGTTTCCTCACCCAGAATTTGTTGTAACGCATTCAAATCGTCCTCGTTACTCTCAAACGGTCTAATTAAATTATCAATCGTTGCGTTTTAAACATCAATAAACCTCCCTACAAGCTTTAATACTCCTATTCTAATAAAAATGTTGACCATTAAATAGCATTTTTATCGATAAATTGACTATATAAGAAAACGGGCTGAGACAAACGTCCCACCCCGTTTTTTCGGTTGTATAATATTTAGTGTTGATGGAAAAATGTCATAGAGATTTTCTTTCATCACTTTTTTTATTTTACAAACAAGAAGAGGTTTCGAACTGATAAAATGTAGTCGTCGAAAACAAACACAAATCAGGAGTGAAGCCTCACGGACAATAATACTAGAAAAATACTTGGATTAACAGATGAAAATATTACTTTCCCAGAAGATTGGTTGGAGGATGCAAAACTAAAAGGCGTCAATGAGCACTTGAATAATAAAATTAAATTAATTAGACGTGTTTCCTATGGTTTTCGTAATTTCTACCATTTAAGAAATTGAATCTGCATCGTTCAGAGATTATTTTTCTCACAATCTGAAGCAATTTAAAGAATCAACAAATAACACACTAGCAGACCGGAGAAAAACGCCTTGTGTAGCTACGCCAAAAGACGAAATGTGAATTACTATAGGTTGGTGCTTTAGCACTTAGCTAGAGTTTGAAGCTTTCGAGTCGAGAGACCATGGCTCGAAACGATCTCGTAGCTTCTGCCAACAAGGTGATTTTTCGCAGGGGAGCGGGAGACTCTGCCCCTCTTTGCTAATGCCCAAAAAAATCGATAGAGAATCAAATTCCTCTACCGATTTTGATGATTATTTTTACTCAAATTGTGCGTATCAACACAATTGGACGAACAACCGATTTTTCTTATATAACTTAGATTCTTTTACTGATTTTAGAAAAGATCATCAAATAATGATAATTGATTTTCATCTGGTAAATTTTTCAATACACCATTTTCAGTCATATACTCGATTAAGGTTTTTGACACTTTTCCACGATTAGCCAAATCTTCTTTGGATAAAAATGGACCATCTTTTCTTGCCTCACAAATTTGTTTTGCCACGTTGGCCCCTAAACTTGGAACTGCTCGGAATGGTGCAATTAATTTATTGCCTTCAATGATGAAGTTGTCCGCATCTGATTTATACAAATCAATCATTGTAAACTCATAACCACGTTCAAGCATTTCGTTAGCAATTTCTAAAACAGTTAATAAGTTTTTCTCTTTCGTTGAAGCATCTAACCCTTTATGATTAATTTCATCAATTGCCTCTTTGACTGCGTCTTTTCCTTTTGACATCGCTACTAAATCAAAGTCGCCTGCACGAACAGAAAAGTATGCACAGTAATAAAGAATCGGAAAATGAACTTTGAAATAAGCAACACGCAAGGCCATTAAAACATAGGCTGCCGCATGGGCTTTCGGGAACATGTATTTAATTTTTAAACAAGAATCAATATACCACTCTGGGACATTTTGCTTACGCATTTCTTCTTGCCAATCATCAGGAATCCCTTTCCCTTTACGAACGCCTTCCATAATATTAAAGGCAATCCCGTCATCAAGACCCGCATGCATTAAATAAACCATAATATCATCCCGACAACCAATTACATTCGCTAAGTCAGCTGTACCGTTACGGATTAGCTCTTCGGCATTACCTAGCCAAACATCGGTTCCATGAGAAAGACCTGAAATTTGAACCAATTCAGCAAACGTTGACGGATGAGTTTGTTCTAACATGCCTCGAACAAAACGTGTACCAAATTCAGGAATTCCTAGCGTTCCCGTTTTAGAGTAAATTTGTTCTGGCGTTACTCCCAAAACATCGGTTCCTTCAAAAATACGCATGACTTCAGGATCGTGTGTGGGAATTGTAACTGGATCAATCCCAGATAAATCTTGTAACATCCGAATAACGGTTGGATCATCATGTCCAAGAATATCAAGTTTCAAAATATTATCATGAATCGAATGGAAGTCAAAATGGGTTGTTTTCCATTCAGCATCTAAATCATCGGCTGGAAATTGAATCGGTGTAAAATCATAAACATCCATATAATCTGGAATTACAATAATCCCACCCGGATGCTGACCAGTTGTCCGACGTACACCCGTAGCACCTTTTGCTAAACGATCGATTTCGGCACTTCGTAAATGTAAATTATTATCACGCTCATAGCCCTTTACATAGCCATAGGCGGTCTTATCAGCGACTGTACCAATCGTTCCTGCGCGATAAACATATTCTTCACCAAAGAGTTCTTTCGTGTAATTATGCGCGACTGGTTGATATTCTCCTGAAAAGTTTAAATCGATATCGGGAACTTTATCTCCATGGAAACCTAGGAATGTTTCAAAAGGAATATCGTGTCCATCTTTTTTCAAAGCTGTTTGACAATTTGGACAATCTTTTTCAGGCATATCAAAACCGGAACCATAAGAACCATCTTCATAGAACTCTGAATATTGGCAGTTTGGACAATGGTAATGTGGCGCCAAAGGATTGACCTCTGTAATTCCCGTCATCGTCGCTACAAAACTTGAACCAACCGATCCCCGTGAACCAACTAAATACCCATCATCATTACTTTTTAGTACCAATTTTTGCGAAATCAAATAGATTACCGAGAAACCATTGCCAATAATCGATTTTAATTCCTTCTCTAAACGTTTTTCAACAATTTCTGGTAAAGGACTACCGTATAGTTCTTTTGCTCGATTATAACTTAATTGTGTAATCTCATCTTCTGACCCTGTAATTTTCGGCGTGTACAGATCCGTTTTGACTGGTGTGACTTCATCACACTGTTCAGCGATTTTATTAGGATTGGTGATCACAATTTCTTCCGCCACGTCGTTGCCTAAAAATTGAAAAGCCGTTAACATTTCATCTGTTGTACGGAAATGGACTTTTGGTAACGAATGTCGATTTAATGGATTCGCATGCCCCATCGAATTGACTAGAATTTTACGATAAATCGCATCTTCTTCATTCATATAATGAACATTTCCAGTCGCAACCACTGTTTTACCTAACTCTTTACCAATGCGAACTAAATTAGCAATAATATCTTCTAAATCTTGTTCACTTTTGACTAACTCTTGCTCGATTAAATGGGCATAGACTTCTTTAGGCATGACTTCAATATAATCATAAAAAGCAGCTTTTTCTTTTGCTGCCTCATAACCTTTTTGCATCATTGCCACAAAGACTTCCCCTTTATCGCAGGCCGTTCCTACAAGTAAACCTTCACGTAGTTTATTCAGCTCTGAACGCGGAATACGTGGTAATTTGTTATGGAAATATTGAATATTTGAAAGTGAAATCAATTTAAAGAGATTTTTCAGTCCCGCTTGCGTTTTGGCCATAATCGTTGCATGGAATGGTCGAGCAGCTTTAATTGAATTGGCTCCACCAACATGACGATTTAAATCTTCATGTAACAGCATTTCATGTTTTTCCATCGCCTCTTTAACAAAAATCCACGCTAAATGTCCTGTTGCTTCGGCATCATAAATCGCTCGGTGATGTTGGGTTAAGCCAACACCAAATTTTTTCGACAAGACCCCTAAACCAAAACGTTTAAATTCTGGATACAAATAGCGTGCAAGCTCTAACGTATCAATGACAGGATTGTCTGCTTCTGGTAATCCATACTTTTTATAAGTCATGTTTAAGAATCCCATATCAAATGAGGCATTATGTGCAACTAAAATACAGCCTTCACTAAATTCGCGAAACGCACGGATAACCGCTTCTTCACTTTTTGAGCCACGAACCATTTCATCGGTAATACCAGTCAGTTCAATCGTCGTTTTTGATAAAGGGTGCCCAGGATCGATAAATTCTTCAAAAGTTTGCTCGACATTCCCCTTATGCATTTTAACCGCAGCTAACTCGATAATCGTATCATAAACAGCGGAAAGTCCGGTTGTCTCGACGTCAAATACCACGTAAGTCGCGTCATTTAATGGAACGGGTTGAGCATTGTAGGCCACTTCAACACCATCATCAATCACATTGGCTTCAACACCATAAAGGATTTTAACGCCGGCTTTTTTTCCAGCTTGATGGGCATCTGGAAATGCTTGTGCGCCACCATGATCAGTAATCGCAATCGCCTTATGCCCCCATTTGCCTGCCTGAGCAACTAGATCCCCCACATTATTCGTCGCATCCATCGTACTCATGTTTGAGTGCAAATGCAATTCGACCCGTTTTTGACCTTCTGGCGCATAATCTTTACGACTTTCATGAGCCACTTCAATAATATCTTGCCCGTTCATGACTAAATCGCGCATAAACGTATCTTCTTGCACACTGCCACGAACTTTTAGCCACATACCTTTTTTAATCGCATCAAAAACTTGCTCATCTTTTTCATTGTTAGAGAATTTTTTAACGATAAACGATGATGTGTAGTCCGTCATTTTGATAATAATAATTTTTCTTTTTGAACGTAGCTCACGAACTTCAACATCAAAAACATAACCTTGAATCGTCGCACGACGTTCTTCTTCCAAAATATTCCCCATCGGCATAATCAATTCATCCGCAGGGATATTTCGACCTAACTGAATTGGACCACTTAATGGTGCCAAATCTTGACTATCTTTTTTACGTTTTTCATTTGAAGCAATCACTTCAGCTGCTTGTTGCATGTACATTTCTTGTTGTTCTTGCTGTCTAGCTGCCAAAGCTTTTAAATCTTCTTCAATTTGTTCTTTATCTACTTTGGGTAAAATCCGGAAACGTTTAAAACCAAATTTTTGGTAGTTGGCTTCAATTACTGGAAAATATTGTTGTTGTAAATTCCCGATAACAGCTCCATTTGAAACAGATAAATAAATTTTATCTCCATTGATTATTGGAAGTTGCGTTTTTAATACTTGTTTAACAAATGGCGTATCAAACTCGTCAGCCGCCATTGATAATAACCAATAATCTTGTAATAACTGCTCATTAAAATGATTATTGGGCGTTTGAACGTTCATCACCGTTGTAGCAATTTCTTTAAATGTTACAACTAAATGTTGATAAAAAGCTTGGAATAACATTGCAGGTAAAATTTCTGAAAAGCTAAATGTAAACTCCCATATTTTTGACTGTTTATGTACTAAAACTTGAAGGATCTCTCCCGTTTGGATAATTGGATGATCCCGTAATTCTGGACTTAGATTCATTTGATCTAATAATATATCGAATTTTTCTTTATTCGTCGACAATTGCTGTTCACCCTTTTCTATTCAATAATACAAGTATACGATTTTTCACACTAAAAAGTCTAGACATCCTAACAAATAGGACGCCCAGACTTTTTAAATTATTCTGCTGTTTGCAAAAGAATTTCCAGTGTATCCATCAGTTCTTCTTTTCGAACTTCAATATTTGCTTTGCTTGCAGCAATTTTTAGCTCAACAATTCCTTCAACTGCTTTTTTACCAATAAGGATTACTATCGGACAACCGATTAAAGTAGCTTCTCGAATTTTTTCATCAATAATTAATTCACGATCATCGAGCAAGACTTCGTACTCTTGATTCGCAAGTATCATTTCCACTTCTTTTGCCAATTGAACTTGATATGCATCTCCTAAATTTTCAGGAATTAAATGGACATCAAAAGGCGCGACTTCTATCGGCCATAAAATGCCTGATTCATGACTATGCTGATGCGCAATCATTAAGAATAAACGACTCAAATCAAGTTGATAATGACCAATGTTAAAGCGTTTCTCTCCTTTTAATGTTGAATCATCAAGCAATCGCTTTTGAAATAACTTACCAATTTTCATTCCTTTTTTTAAATGAAGTTCGCCAGTTCCATCTGGTGCAGTGTCACCTTCATTAACATAAACAAAATCAGCAAACTTCGCGTTTGTAAATTCACGTAAAGGATTCACATTTTTATAATACGTACCCTCAATTGGAGATAGCAGATTCGCATTCGTCATATTTTCAACTTCAAGATCTCCAAGATACCAAATATTTTCGGGTAATCGTCGAAAATCAAGTGACGCAAGTGGTTGACCAAAATACTTTTGTGTATCTACTTTTCGAACTTCCATCACTTTTCCATCTAAAAACTGGCGGACTTTAGTTAAGTTTAAACGATCTTTTGCTTTATAAAAAAGAATGATTGGTTGTTTTCCAATACGCAACAAACGATAACTTAACCAATTATCTGATGTCGTGTCAATTTCGCTTGGTAATGCTTCGTGAACAAGTGGCAAAAATGTCGCATGTGATTTCTTAGTTGTGGATAAGCGTGTAGCAATATCTAGTTTTGCTCGATATTCACCGACAGTTGAAGTAACAAACGTTTCATCACCTAAATCACTAAGCGCAATTAATTCTTTTGTATCTTTTTCTTCAGGCTTTTCATCTAATGCTAAGACGCTTTGAAAGGCCAGTTCACAGCGTTTTAAAATTCGTTCAAACATTTTTTCGAACTGGTGATAATTTTCTTGTAAACTTTTTTGTGAATCATGGAAAGAAAAAACATCTAAAAAAGTCGATTCAACATTCGTTAAAAAAGGACTTTTGACATCAGTCGTTGGTACCAAAGCCGTTTGAATTTGATATAAATGAATTGGGATTTCAACGGATGTATTGTTTTGTTCTTTCGATAAAAACTTCGTTAAATATTCTTCTCCTAATACAGATGATTGGACAGGCAACTGAAACTCAACAGCAGAGAGTTTCTCTAATTCTTCGGTAACGATATATTTAATATTATCGATGACACGCATTGCCAATGGTAAAAATACATATTGCTGTTCTTGAAAGGCACTTAAAAATCCGGCATTAACAAGAAACAACTGACTAGGATCCTCCCCCTTGGTTCCTAGTGTCGCATGGGAATCTGGAATTAACAGACTTGACTGTTTCATTTTTTTCTCCTTTACCAACAAACTATTCTAAAAGAAAAAGCGTTGAATATCATTCCAAGTAACAATAATCATCAACAACATTAATAGGCCAAAACCAATAATGGTAATTAATCCTTCTTTTTCCTGACTTAGCGACTCGCCACGAACACCTTCATACAAATTTAAAATTAATTTCCCGCCATCTAAACCGGGAATTGGTAATAAGTTAAAAATACCCAAGTTCATTGAAATCATTGCCATTAAATAAATAATCGTTGTAATCCCTTGGCTTGCAGCCTGAGAGGACATTTGGAAAATAGCAACTGGACCGCCCAATTGGTCGACATCAAAATTAAAAATAATATTACGTAACGCAGATAAAATTTGTGTGAAACTAGCGATACTTTCTGTAAAGGCACCCTTCACTTTGTCCATAAATCCTGTTTTCATTGGTGCTTGAATCCCCAATTGGCCAAAACTTTGACCTTGAGATTCAATGGCATCCGTTGTAATAGCAACGGTTTTCTCTTCATTATTTCGTGAAAAATCAACGGATATTTTTTGATTCGGTTTGGATTGAATTTCTTTTTGCATTTCAGGCCAATTTTCAATCGCCACACCATCAATTGCGGTAATTTCATCGCCTGCCTTTAAGCCTGCAACTGCTGCTGGACCATTTTCAGCGACACCACTGATGACTGTTGAATTTAAATCAACGACACCTCCGCGAGAAAAAACTAAGATTCCAAATAAGATAACTGCTAAAATAAAATTATTTAGCGGTCCGGCAAAGTTGGTTAAAACTCTTTGCCATAATTTAGCTGACTGAAATTGAACCTCACGCGGTGCAATTCTAAGTTCCGTTCCATCTTCTTCGATAATAAATGCTTCGCGATTAACAGGATAGCTGACCGTTTGACTTTCATCACCATTAATAAAACCTGTAATTGTTAAATTATCAACCAAATCATAGCGTACAATTTCCATTGGTACGGCATTGACTAGTTGTACTTTCTTACTCGTATTAATCTTTGTGACAACACCTTCATCGTTTAACAATAAACTAATCGGCGTTCCCGGTTTCATCTCTTCATCTTCTTCGTAACCTGCCATTCGCACGTAGCCACCCATTGGCAGCATACGAATCGTATAGGCCGTCCCATCTTTTCCTTGATGGCTAAATAACTTCGGACCCATACCAATTGCAAACTCTCTGACAAGAATTCCCGCACGTTTTGCAAAATAAAAATGTCCAAGCTCATGAACGACAACGACAACAGAGAAGACAATTAAAAACGTTAAGATCGTCTTCATATATTTTCCTCACTTTCACTAATAACATCTGATTTTATATCTTTTATATGACACTCCCCCCATTATTTTATCATAACTGACAAATTTCACAATTAATCTACCACTTTGTAACGAGAACGTAACGTAAGACCTCATTTTTAATTGTTGGGATATGAAAAAATCAGAAAAAAGAGAGATTAAAAAGTAGCCACCCTTTCAGCCACTTTCTAACCTCTCTTTTTCTTTTACTTCTTAAAAAATACCGAACAAGTGCATAATTGGAAAGACAAATAACATACTATCGAATCGATCTAAAATACCACCATGTCCTGGTAAAATAATTCCTGAATCTTTCACTCCATAATGACGTTTAAAAGCAGACTCGACTAAATCGCCAAATTGACCAACAATTGAAAATACAACGGTCATTAATAACAGTGGCAAGGTCGCATAACCAAAATATTCTTGCGCTGGGAAAGCTATTAAATAAACAATCGCCACGACAACGGCACTTAAAATCCCACCAAGCGCTCCTTCAATCGTTTTGTTTGGTGAAATTTCTGGCCATAATTTGTTTTTTCCATATTCACGACCAACCATGTAGGCTCCGATATCTGTTGCCCAAACAATAAATAAACCAAAACATAAGACAACTAAACTTTCTGACCGCGCGCTCGCAAATGCTCCAAAACCTGTACCAACATATAAAGTTGTTAAGACAGGAAAAGCCGCTTCATCGATCGTATACATATTTTTCGAAACAACCGAAATACCTAAGAACAATAAAACAATAAAGTAGAATAGTGCAAATTTATCGGTTCCCTCCGGTAGGAAAGTAAACCAAGGATCCATCGGTAAAGCTAAGATGGCCGCTCCGATAATTGATAAGATACCCTCAAAACTTATGACGGTTAGACCTTTCATTCGAAATAGTTCATAAACCCCAACTCCCGCAAGTGCCACAGCTAATAAATCAACCGAAATCCCTTTAAAATCAAAGTAAATAATCGGTAAAAACAAAGCTAACGCCACAACTGCTGTAATTACACGTTGTCTCATTTTTCATTCTCCTCTTGTTTAATTCCACCAAAACGACGATCACGATTTTGATAACTGGCAATCGCTGTTTCCAATGCATGCTCATCGAAATCAGGCCATAAAGCTTTCGTAAAGAACAACTCACTATACGCTAATTGCCAAAGTAAGAAATTACTAATTCGCTCTTCCCCACTTGTACGAATCAATAACTCGGGATCTCGTAATTCTTCCGGTAAAAAACCGGTCATTAAGTGTTTTCCAAACATTGCTTCATCGAGTTGATCAATCGATCCATTTGATTCTTCCATTTCAACATATAAAGCTTTAACTGCTGAAAGGATTTCTGCACGGCTGCCATAATTCAAAGCAAAATTCAAAATCAAACCGGTATTGTCACGTGTTTGTTTCATGGCTTTTTCAACCGCTTTTTGAGTATGCTTTGGTAAGAACTCCTTATAGCCCATCACTTCGACACGCACATTTTCTTTAATTAATTCTGGAACAAAGGTATCAAAAAAATCAACCGGTAATTGCATTAAAAAATCCACTTCTTCAGTGGGTCGTTTCCAGTTTTCTGTCGAAAAAGCATAGAGCGTCAATACTTTAATACCTAATTTTGAGGCATGCTTTGTTATTTTTTTGACAGTTTCCATTCCTTCTTTATGACCCGCCACTCTAGGCAAACGTCGATTTTGGGCCCAACGACCATTCCCATCCATAATAATTGCCAAATGTTGAGGAACCGGTAGATCCGCTGAGAAAGTAAATTCACTTTCCTCGGGAACATATTTATTTTTTTGCGGCAAAAAACGCAACATGAACTTCACTCCTCGTTTCATTTATTTGAAAGCATTTTTCGCTTTTTTTTTAAAAGTCTTATTACTGGTAAATTCTGTATCTCATTATATACGAGCATTTTTGTATCCGTCTTGGCTTCTATCACTTTTTTATTAATAAAGAATAAAAAGTTATCTTAAATATTATAACAATAAAAATCCTTATTTCCTATGAAAAAGAAGCCTTTTAAAAAATAATTTAGTTTTCAATGTCGATTTTATCCAAAATTATTTTCTCTTTATCCAATTTGGATTACAAAATGTACATGTTGTCGGTAGAGTATGAAATGTATTTTATTGCGCTATAAAAAGTCCATCAGATAAATTTTTTATGATTTATGTTCTCATTCTGATTTCACCTTTTTCTATTCCTCTACGCTTTTTTAATTTATCATATGGAAAAGTCTTGAATGATAACTATGTATATTTTTGAGACTGAATATAATCTTCAAAAAATAAAAAAAGGTTTGTACGGTACCGACCCCCGAAAGTTAAAGTAATAAATCTAACTTTCGGGGGTCGGTACCATTACAAACTATTTTTTTCGATCTTTTTTTCGAGTAATACTTATTTTTGTATTATTAATTTTTAAATAAAAAAACAAATAATTACTCTGCCATGAGTGAACAAAACCATTGGGACACTTATTTACAAATCGGTCATAAGTTATTTCTGAAATAGTCATTTATTAATTAAATAATCTGATTTTGGCAATTTATTTTTTTTAGTATGGCGATTCGGCCTTTGTGTGTTTGACCACAGAAATCCTCTCATTCTTTACCAGATAATTCACTAAATTCCTCAACGATTCATGAGTTTTGTAACAACATAAAACAAACGATTAAAAAATTTATTTTCTGGAATAGAAAAAATGAATTATAATATTCCACCTGAAACTAAATTAAAATGAAATAATCCAACACCTCAAGCTTTAATTGTAAGATTTTACATTGCTAAATTGTATTACTTCATTAAAGTTGGAAACGCAACCGAGTGGAAATCTTTCAATTTTTATTTACTGTATAGCCTTGTTTCATTATCCACAAATTATTTAAAAAGAACTCGAAATTTTTTTAGACCTCAAACATATTATTGAAATGGCACAAATAAAAACCCCTCGGCTTCTAAAAGTTACCGAGGGGTTTACTTGTATTAGATTTCTAACAATTCTTTTTCTTTTTCAGCTGCAATTTCATCCAATTTTTTAACAAATTCGTCTGTTAATGCTTGAATTTCTTTTTCAGCAACTTTTAATTCATCTTCACTAATTTCGCTAGCTTTTTCTGCTTTTTTATATGCATCAATGGCATCGCGACGAGCACTACGTACGCCTACTTTTGAATTTTCAGCTAGTTTCTTCACTTCTTTAGCTAATTCTTTACGACGTTCTTCCGTTAATTGAGGAATCACTAAACGAATAACTGAACCGTCGTTTGTTGGTGTAATGCCGATATCTGATGCTTGTAGTGCTTTTTCAACATCACCTAAGATTGATTTGTCAAATGGTGTAATCATTAAAACACGTGCTTCTGGAATCGTAATTGACGCCATTTGGTTCAACGGTGTTGGTGCACCATAGTAAATAACTGAAATACGATCTAATAAACTTGCGTTTGCACGTCCTGCGCGAATTTGTCCTAATTCACGTTGTAAACCGTCTGCAGCTTTTTGCATTTTTTCTTTTGCTTCTGTGTGGATTTGGCCTGCCATGTTTATTTCCCCCTTACGGTTGTTCCGATATTTTCACCTAAAATTGCTCGTTGAATATTACCTGGCTCATTTAAATTGAAGACTACTAATGGAATATCATTGTCCATACTTAAAGAACTTGCGGTTGAATCCATTACTTGTAAACCTTTTGCGATAACGTCTAAGTGTGTTAATTCTTCAAACTTAACAGCATTTGCATCTAATTTTGGATCTGCCGAATAAACACCGTCAACATTGTTTTTCGCCATTAAAATCACGTCTGCATTGATTTCTGCTGCACGTAATGCGGCTGTTGTATCAGTTGAGAAATATGGATTTCCTGTACCACCAGCAAAGATTACGACACGTCCTTTTTCAAGGTGACGTTCTGCACGACGACGAATATAAGGTTCTGCGATTTGACGCATTTCAATTGACGTTTGTACGCGTGTTGGTACACCCGCATTTTCTAATGTGTCTTGTAACGCTAAAGCATTCATGACTGTCGCTAACATGCCCATATAATCTGCTTGCGCTCGTTCCATCCCCATTTGTGCACCGATTTGTCCGCGCCAGATATTTCCGCCGCCAACAACAATTGCTAGTTCTACACCTAAGTCGTGAACTGCTTTTAATTCAGTGACAAATTCTTGAATCGTTGGTGGGTTAATACCAAAGCCTTCATTTCCAGCTAAAGCTTCACCGCTTAATTTTAAAATAACGCGTTGATATTTTGGTTTTGTCATGATGATTCCTCCGTAAATTCTCTATTTCTATTGTAGCATAATCACTTCGTTTTATCAGTTGATTTCTATTTTTTTCCTAAAAAAAGGGAGCGCACAAGCATGCGTTCCCTTCTATTCCATTGGAAATAGAATTATTTTTTGATTTGGCTCATTACTTCTTCCGCAAAGTTTTCTTCACGTTTTTCGATACCTTCGCCAACTTCAAAACGGACAAATGATTTCACAGTTGCGCCTTTAGTTGCAACATATTTAGCTACTGTCATGTCTGGATCTTTAACGAATGGTTGGTCTACTAATGAGATTTCTGCTTTGAATTTATTCAAGCGGCCGATAACCATTTTATCAACGATATTTGCTGGTTTGCCTTCGTTTAATGCTTGTTCTGTTAAAACAGTTTTTTCGTGCTCTAATTCTTCTGCAGGAATTTGAGACTCGTCAACGTAACGAGGATTGATTGCTGCAACGTGCATAGCAACGTCTTTAGCAACTGTTTCGTCAGTTGTTCCATCAAGTAATGCTAACACTGCAATGCGTCCACCCATATGTAAGTATCCGCCAAATGCTGCGTTATCTTCTTTTTCAACGATTTCAAAACGACGGAAGCTGATTTTTTCACCAATTACTTGGTTCGCTTCGATAATTGTTTCAGCAACAGTTCCTTTTGAAGCTGTTAATGCCATTGCAGCATCCATGTCAGCTGGTTTGTTAGTTGCTACTAATGTTGCTAACTCTTGAACTAAGTCTTGGAACATTTCGTTTTTCGCTACAAAGTCTGTTTCTGAGTTTACTTCAACGATTGCAGCAGTGTTTCCTACAACTGCAACTGCTGCTAAACCTTCAGCAGCAATACGGTCATTTTTCTTAGCCGCTTTTGCCATTCCTTTTTCACGTAAAAAGTCTACTGCTTTGTCCATATCGCCATCTACTTCGACTAATGCTTTTTTGGCATCCATCATACCTACGCCTGTCATATCGCGTAATTCTTTAACTAATTTAGCTGAAATTTGAGCCATGTTACTATTCCTCCTGAATGATTATCATTTCTTTATTTTTAAAAAAGCTGCTTCAAAGAGTGTTAAGGCTTTGCGCCTAGCCTTTGAAACAGCTCGTTCGTTACGACTTATTTAGCTTAAGCGTTGTTTCCTTCAACAACATCAACAATTTCTTCGATTGAAGTTGCTGTTTCAACAGTTGCTTCAGTTGCAAAATCTTCAGCTGCCACTTCGTCTTGACCTTGGTTTGCTTCGATAAATGCATCAGCCATTTTTGCAGTAATTAATTTAACTGCACGGATAGCATCGTCGTTTGATGGGATAACTACATCGATCTCATCTGGATCACAGTTAGTATCAACCATAGCAACGATTGGGATATTTAATTTGCGAGCTTCTTGAATTGCAATACGCTCTTTACGAGGATCTACTACGTACATTACGTCTGGAATTCTTGGCATGTCAGCGATTCCGCCTAAGAATTTTTCTAAGCGTTCACGTTCTTTGTTTAAGCCAGAAACTTCTTTTTTAGGAAGTAATTCGAAAGTGCCATCTTCTTCCATTTTGTTGATGTTTTTTAGGCGAGTGATACGTTTTTGGATTGTTTCCCAGTTTGTTAACGTTCCACCTAACCAACGGTGATTTACATAGTATTGACCTGAACGAATTGCTTCGTCTTTGATTGCTTCTTGAGCTTGTTTTTTTGTACCAACGAATAAAGCGATTCCGCCTTCGTCTGCAACGTTTTTCATGTACTCGTAAGCTGCATCTACTAACTTAACAGTTTTTTGTAAGTCGATGATGTAGATTCCGTTTCTTTCTGTGAAGATATATTTCTTCATTTTTGGGTTCCAGCGACGAGTTTGGTGCCCAAAGTGTACACCAGCTTCTAGAAGCTGTTTCATTGAAATTACTGCCATTTTTGTTTCCTCCATTTGGTTTTTATTTTTCCTCTCTCAAAGTCAACTGTGTGAAGAACTTGCACGCAAGCACCACTCCACGCATCTTTTGAGATGTGGTTTTTAGTTGTTATCTGTTACTCGAACAAACACAACCTCAAATAGTATAATATAGATTGATAGATTTTTCAAGCGCTTTGTTTTAATAGATTGTAGTATATCGTTCGAACATGATAATGTCTTAATGTAATCGAAGCACAAAATGTCCCTTCGTGATAAAATCAAACCATGAAAAGGATAATACTAACAATGAATGAAGATAAGAAATATAACGTAATAAAAGCTGTCACAGAAAAAAGAAAAGATAAGAAGAGAGCTTGTGTTGAACTAGATCTCTCGATCAGACAAGTCAATCGATTAATCCAAAAATATCAAGAAGGAGGAAAGGCTGTTTTTTCACACGGCAATAGAGGAAAAAAACAGATGCATGCCGTACCGGAGGATGTAAAAAAACAAATCATTGGGCTTTATCAACAGTTTAATATAAAACCGAATGTGAAGCACTTTACTGAAATATTAAAGGAGGATTATGCGATCTGTTACACCGATACAACGATTCGAAATATTTTATACCTAGCGAATATTATCTCACCTAAAACACAAAGAAAGACACGAAAAAAAATAAAAGCTCGAATCAAAGCACAATCAATGAAAGCAAAGACAAAGCTTGATAATCCACTGCTTCCAAGAGCCGAAGATCAACTGGCTTCACCCGAAAAAATCCATCCTAGCCGCTCTAGGAAAAAATACCAAGGAGAGCTGATTCAAATGGATGCCAGTTCATACAATTGGTTCGGGAACGACGTCACCCATCTTCACTTAGCGATTGATGACGCTTCTGGGGATATCGTTGGTGGGTATTTCGACACGCAAGAAACGCTCAATGGCTATTATCATGTGCTCCATCAGATCCTCCGTAACCGAGGGATTCCTTTAGCTTTTTTAACCGATAAACGAACCGTTTTTGACTATCAATCCAAAACCAAGAAAGTCGTTGAGGAAGATACCTTCACGCAATTTGGTTTTGCCTGCCATCAACTCGGTATTGACATTCGTACCTCCTCTATTCCACAAGCGAAAGGCCGTGTAGAACGATTAAACGGCACGGTTCAATCACGACTTCCTGTAGATTTAGAATTAGCAGGGATCCAATCTATTGAGGAAGCCAATCATTTTTTAACAAAATGGATTCAATCATTTAATAGGAAGTTTGGTAATAAGACGAAGGAATCAATCTATGAGAAGGCACCTACGAAATCAGAGATGAATTTATTATTAGCACGAGTCGCAAATAGAAAAATCGATAGTGGTCATCACATTCGGTATCAAAATAACTACTATTTACCGACGGAGGGTAGCGAAGATCAGTACTTTACACGCGGATCAAAAGCCCTCGTCATCGAAGCATTTAACGGCGAAATCTATGTAAATATCGCTGAAAAAATATACACAACAAGGAGACTGAAAGAACATGACGACTATTCAACAGAGTTTGACCCGATTCCAGAGCAAAAAAAAGAAAGACGC
The DNA here is from genome assembly GCF_042654605.1 of Enterococcus eurekensis. Taxonomy (NCBI): domain Bacteria; kingdom Bacillati; phylum Bacillota; class Bacilli; order Lactobacillales; family Enterococcaceae; genus Enterococcus; species Enterococcus eurekensis. Next base: position 4,116 of record NZ_JBHSGT010000006.1, on the reverse strand, counting down.
CAGTATATTCCCCCACAATCTCACCCGTGGAAACTAGAGTCTTTCAAAAGATATCTTCGCAGCATCGGAAAAACACTCGAAGAATATGAAGCTGAACGAGCAGCTTAAATCTTATTTTACCAAATGCGGTCACATTAATGCAAGTTTTTACGAAGGAAAAGCTTGCATTAATGTGAGCCTAAGGTTTAGGACATTTTACCTTTCGCTTGACAGCGCTTTGTTTTAATAGATTGTAGTAACGACAAAATGAATTGCGTAGACAACAATTTTTCGTACAACAGAAGCTAAACTTCACATAACTACTATTTGATTTTTGAACCAGATTGAACATAAACGACCTTTTCACGCGAAAGTATAACCGCCAGTTCATAATCATTACCTCTTCTTGTTGTTCTCTTATTTTTTTAATCGAGAACTTGCTCCTATTTAGCAGCCTTGTACCCTCTAGTAAATAACTTTTAACAAGATGATAATGACGAATAAGTAACTAATAATCGAATAAACGAGTCCACTTGTTGCAAAACCTTCATCAGCACCATAACCTTTCGCAAGAATCGGCATTGAGTTTTGGACTGGCATCGCGGATTGTAAAATAAAGACATTTAACATCAATGTTGGCACTTCTATAAATTTGGATAACCCGATAATTACTAGCGGACTAATGACGTATCGTCCAAGTAAAACGCCAAGCGTGTCTTTATCTAATTTTAAGTTTTTAATTCCCGTTTGGAAAATAATAATACCAATCACAAATAATGACAGCGGTGTCGTTAATTGGCTTAAATAACGTGAAAAATCGCGTAAAGGGGTCGCTAATGGAATTTCTAGTAACATCCAACATAAACCGACAAAGAAACCTAGCAGTGCTGGTGACAATAATTTTTTCAAAAGGAAACGTAAATCAAATGATTCTCTGATGTGCGCTCGCTCAAGGTTATCATTTTGAATTAAATAAATTCCTAAGGTAAAAAAGAACGTCGTGTTACAAATATAATATAGTAATGCGTATGGCACTGCTTTTTCACCAAAGACCGCGATATTGACTGGCAATCCCATAAAAATCGTATTTGATGCGGTAAACATCGTTTTGAATGCACCAATTCGTCCAGCCGGTACTTTTGTTAACTTCGCGTAGGCAATACTAATCAAATAAGTAATCACGATTGATACAGTTGGTAATAATATCCCTTTGGCCAATCCTAAAAATTCTTCCTTCGTAAAGCGTTCAGTCATATTTAAGAACATATTTAGCGGCAAGGCGATATTTAAGACTAGTTTTGAAAACACATCGGCAATATGGTTATCAAACCATTTGCGCCAAGTTAGCACATAGCCAACCAACATGATAGCAAAAACAACTAAAATATTTAAATAAGCTTCTAACACAAAAACACTCCTAATCTTTCGTACTTTCTTGTGTGTATTATTTTAACATGCTTTTCCATTAGACTCCTCATTTATTTCTATGAAAATTTATACATTTTTGGTATGATAGGTCTGAATATTATACAAGGAGGAAGTCATTTGAAAAAAAGTGAACGCCACGCGATTATTGGTGATCTCATTCAGAAAAACACTATCCGAACACAAGATGAATTGCGCCATTTATTACAGGAGCATGGGGTTAATGCCACACAGGCTACAATTTCTCGTGACATTCGTGATTTAAAAATCGTCAAAACTGTTGATGCTACCGGTCAAACCTTTTTTCAACAATTCGAAGAAAAAACAAATGATGATGTCGCTGAAAATAACCATCTCAACCAAATGGTTCAAGATGTTGTCACAAAGATCGATCGTGTCCAATTTATGACCATTTTACATACGATTCCAAACAATGCACCGATTTTAGCGGCTGCCATTGACGAAGTCGAAATGAAAGAGAAAGTTTGTTCGCTTGCGGGATTTGATATCGTGGTTATTATCTCACCGAACGAAGAAGCGGCCATCCATTTGGAAACGCTTTTCAAACAATCACACTAATAAAAAAGGTTTTTCGTAGTACTATTACCTACGAAAAACCTTTTTTAGTTTAAAATATAAAATCAGCAATGACGACCTCATTTTTAATCACCTGACTTTGAGAAACAACACGATAGTTCGTGGCGTAAGATAGAGCCTCTCGATACGTTTTGAACTTTTTAACTTTCTTTTGCTTGTTGTACGTGACAGCAACAACTAAATACATCATTGAATACTCCCCCTTTTTCTCTTAATAAGACGTCGTTATCTTACCTCTTCAATCGGCCAATTAGGTATTAGAGTTAACCGCTAGACAAATAAAATGAGGACATGACATCGGCCATATCCCCATTCTGATACATATTTTTATCTCATTAATTTTAGATTAATTACATTTTATTTGGAGTATGTAACCCTAATAACCTTAAATCTTCTTTCAATAGAACCGTCACCGCATATACTAAAGCTAGACGCGCATCTCTTTCAGAATCTTCGACTAAGATTTTAGTGTTTGCGTAGTATTTATTGAATGCTTGTGCTAGTTTAATCGCATGTTTTGCAATAATTGATGGCTCATATTTTTCAGCCGCTTGCATGACTACATCTGGGTAACTTTGGATGTATTTCATTACTTCCCAGCTACCTTCATCATTCAATTGATAAGCAGCCTTTTCATCGACTTCAAATGCTGCTTTTTCTAAAATACTCATCGCACGAGCGTGGGCATATTGAACATATGGACCCGTTTCACCTTCAAAGCGAACCACTTCTTCAAGGGTGAAGTCAAAGCTATTTAAGCGATCATTTTTTAAATCGTGGAAAACAACCGCGCCAACCCCAACTTGACGAGCAACTTCATCTTTGTTTTCAAGCGTTGGATTTTTCTCACTAATTTGAGCATGGGCCAGAGCAATCGCTTCATTTAAAACTTCTTCTAATAAGACTATTTTCCCTTTACGAGTGGATAATTTCTTACCATCTTTCGTAATTAAACCAAATGGAATATGGTGCATATCATCTGACCATTCAAAGTTCATTTGTTTTAACACAGCTTTTAATTGTTTGAAATGATAACTTTGTTCGTTCCCCACAACATACAATGATTTAGCAAAGTTATACGTACGTTTGCGGTATAAAGCTGCTGCCATATCACGCGTAATATATAAAGTCGCGCCATCTGATTTACGAATCAAGGCCGGATTCAAATCATAGCTTGATAAGTCTACGATATCTGCACCTTGGTCTGTTGCCAATAAGTGTTTTTCTTCTAACATTTCAACGATTTCATCCATCTTATCATTGTAGAAAGCTTCGCCGTTTAATGAATCAAACGAAACTTCTAACATATCATAAATTTTGTTGAATTCTTTCATTGATTCGTCACGGAACCATTGCCATAAATGCAATGCTTCTTCATCGCCGTCTTCTAATTTTTTAAACCAAGCACGTGCTTCATCTTCTAAAGTCGCGTCTTTTTCAGCTTCTTCATGGAAACCAACGTATAAACGTAGTAATTCATTAATTGGTTGAGCTTTAACGGCTTCTTCGCTACCCCATTTTTTATAAGCTACGATTAATTTCCCAAATTGCGTACCCCAGTCACCTAAATGGTTGATCCGGATTGGTTGGTAACCAATTTTTTCTAAAATAAAAGCAATTGAATTCCCAATAACGGTTGAGCGTAAATGTCCCATTGAAATTGGTTTAGCAATATTTGGTGAAGACATGTCAATCGGTACATTTTGATTATTACCAATCGATTGATCGCCGTAATGATTTTTCTCTTGAATGACTTTAGCTAAAATCGCTTGTGTGACAACGCCTTTATCCATAAAGAAGTTTAAGTAAGGTCCCACAACTTGAATCTTTTCAAAGTGACTACCGTCAATTTTCTCTGCTAATTCTTGGGCAATTTGTTGGGGTGCTTTGCGGTACGCTTTGGCTAAACCAAAGGCTGGAAAAGCCACATCCCCATGGCTTGCTGATTTTGGATTTTCTAAAAATTGTGTGACTTGCTCAAGCGTTAAATCATCTTTAACAACGTCGTAAATGGCTTTTGCTACAATGTTTTTGTTATTCATCTGTTTTCCTCCTCGTATTATATATTTAGAAGCAAATAAAGCTCCTTGAAAACTAAATAAAAATATTTTCATT
>NZ_JBHSGT010000005.1:0-28218 GCF_042654605.1 Enterococcus eurekensis | reverse complement strand
CTTGCCTACGAAGCGGTTCAATTGCTCCACTATTATCGGAAAAAGAAGGATACAGATGGATTTTTCTCCACGATTCAAACATTGGATAAGGCTCTTCCGCAATGGTTCCGAAAGAAATTATATTTCTTAAAGAAATACAAGCAAGGGGTTCAAAATGCTTTTGAGCTTCGTTATTCTAACGGTGTCACCGAGGGCTTGAATAATAAAATTAAATTAATTAAACGCGTTTCCTATGGTTATCGCAACTTCTATCATTTAAGAGATCGAATCTACATCATACAGGGATTAATTTTCGCCCCCACTAAGGCTTGATATGGATAACTAACAAACCATTTGAAGCTAGCAGTAGCGAACCGAAGAAAAATACCTTGTTCCCGCTGCGTCAAAAGACGAAATGTGAATTACTCTGGTTTAGTGCTTTAGCACTTAACTAGAGTTTGAAGCTTTCGAGCTGAGAGACTACAGGCTCGAAGCGGTCTCGCAGCTTTTGTCAACAAGGTGATTTTTCGCAGGGGAGCGGGAGGCTCCGCCCCTCTTTACTAATGTCAAAAAAATCGATAGAGAAACAATTTCCTCTACCGATTCTGACGATTATTTTTACTCATTTTGGGCCCATCAACACAATTTGACGAACAACCAAATGATCAAGTTTCTAAGGAAATTATTCACTTTCAGGTGTCATTACCATTGATAAAATCATTGGATGACGCTCTGTTCGTTCATATAAGAAAGGTTGTAAGGCTGAAGACATGGCTTCTCGTAATTTGTATTCAGTACAATTCGGTTGGTTTAAGGCTTCTCTTAAACTATTGAAAAGGACGGTTTGACCTTCACTAATCATTTCACCGGATTCGCGCATATAGACAAAACCACGAGATAAAATATCTGGACCCGCTAAAATTTCTTTTCTTTCAATATCAACGGTTGCGACAGCCAAGACCAAACCTTCTTCTGAAAGAATACGGCGATCTTTTAAGACGACGTTCCCGATATCTCCAATACCACTACCATCGATGTAGACGTCATTTGCATTAAAGTGACCCGCCATGCGAGCAGAATCAGCAGTTAAGGCTAACATGTCACCATTTTCCATGATAAAGCAGTTTTCACGAGGCACGCCGGTATCTTGTGCTAATTCTGTATGAATTTTTAACATACGGAATTCACCATGAACAGGCATAAAGTATTTTGGTTTCATAAGGCGTAACATTAATTTTTGTTCTTCTTGTCCACCATGTCCAGAAGTATGGATGTTGTTTAATTTACCATGGATCACTTGAGCGCCAGCTTCTAGTAGTAAGTTGATTAGTTGATTGACACTCTTTGTGTTACCAGGAATTGGTGAACTAGAGAAAATCACGGTATCATCTGGATGAATTTGAATTTGACGATGTGTTCCGTTGGCAATCCGACTTAAGGCAGCCATTGGTTCACCTTGTGATCCCGTACATAAAATCATGGTTTCATTTGCGGGCAAGCGATTAATTTCAGATGCATCAACAAATGTTCCATTTGGTACGTTGATATAACCTAGTTTCTGGCCATTAACAATCGCATTTTCCATACTGCGTCCAAAGACAGCAATTTTACGACCCGTTGCAACTGCCGCATCTGCCGCTTGTTGTAAACGGAAAATATTTGAGGCAAAACTTGCAAAAATAATGCGACCATCGATTTTCTCGAAGATTTTAACGATTGAAGCACCAATCGTTTTTTCGGATTTTGTAAAAGTTGGGATTTCAGCATTCGTACTATCAGATAGTAAACAAAGAACGCCTTCTTCACCAATTCTTGCCATTTTATGTAAATTGGCAGGTTCACCAACCGGTGTGAAATCAAATTTGAAGTCACCTGTTGCAACGACATTTCCAGAAGGTGTCTTAACAACGACTCCCAGAGCATCTGGAATACTGTGTGTTGTTCTAAAGAAACTAATTGCTGTTTTTCTAAAGCGGATGACAGTATCTTCATTAATTTCATTTAATGTTGCATCACGGAGTAATCCGTGCTCATCCAATTTGTTTGTAATTAAAGCAAGTGCAAGGGGACCAGCATAAATCGGAATGTTCGCTTGACGTAATAAGTAAGGAATACCTCCGATGTGATCTTCATGACCATGCGTAATAATTAGCCCTTTGACTTTTGCTAAGTTTTGGACGATGTAACTATAATCAGAAATCACATAGTCAATTCCAAGTAATTCATCTTCAGGAAATTTGATCCCTGCATCAATTAATATGATTTCGTCTTGGAATTGAACCCCATAACAGTTTTTTCCGATTTCGCCCAAACCACCGATGCCAAAGACACCCGTTTCATTGTTTTTTAGCGAAACTTTCATTTTAAAACTCCGTCAAAGTGAAGTCTGCATTTTCTTTTTCATATTCTAAATGATTGCCTTCTAGTAATTGAAGAAATTCGATATTGTATGGGGTATTTTCTTCAACTAATTGGCGAGCAATAACTTCACTTTCTGCTTCAATGTAAAGTGAGTGTGTTTGCTCTCTTTTAGGGTTTTGCTCTTTGCTCTTTTGATAAAAAACTTTATAAATCATGTAAGATTCTCCTTTATTTGCCTAAGCATTTTTTAAGGTTGTAATTTTAACGCAACAAAATGAAGGTCAATGTGAGACAGACCTTTCGTAAAAGATAACTTGAATATACTTTTTTCAGACAGTAAGTGAGAAAAAAGAGAAAGTCTCATCGATGCTTTCTGTATGTTTAATGTAAAAATTCAACCGAACGTTTCTGTATTTCTATACAGGATTTGTTTTTATTTTATCATAGAAATCAAAAGAAGTATAGAAAGAGTCACTAATTCAAAAGCTGAAGCTATCAATTGAATGTTCGTATTTGTGAATATTCGCTAAGTAAAGAATGAAACAAAAAAAGTTGCCGTGCTCGACTTTCGTAAAAAAAACAAGTAAGATTAAATGATTCGAGCTTTTTTTTAGACAAGTCGTTTGTTATAGTTAAAGAGGATTAGAAATGAAGGAGGTATTTTATGAAGTTAATGTGGCGTTATACAATTAAAAATAAAAAGTTATTATTTTTTAACTTTTTGTTTGTGTTCGGTTTTATTTTAATCGAGTTAGGCTTACCGACCTTGCTTGCCCGAATAATTGATAACGGAATTTTAAAGAACGATGCCGATTACGTAAAGCAAATGGGTCTTACGATGTTAGGTATTGTTTTAATCGGTATTATAATGAATATTTCATTGGGATATGTTACTGCACGGATTACAACCAATATGGTCGAGAGTATTCGTAATGATCTATTTGAAAAAATTCAAAGTTATTCTCATAGCGAATATGAGGAAATTGGTGTATCTTCCTTAATTACGCGTGTAACAAATGATGCTTACCAAATTATGTTGTTTATGCAAAATATTTTACGGATGGGATTTACAACACCGTTAATGTTTACCGTTAGTCTGTACATGATTGTCCGTACGAGCCCATCATTAGGATGGTACGTTTTAGGCGCGTTACCGCTACTTTTAATAGGGGTATTAATTATTGCTAGAAAATCAGAACCAATTTCACGTGGACAACAAACGAATCTAGACCGAATCAATGGTATTTTACGTGAGAATTTATCAGGTTTACGTGTGGTTCGAGCATTCGTTAACGAAAAATTTGAAGAAAAACGCTTTGAAAAAGTCAACCACGCGTATACTGAGAGTTCTAAAAAGCTCTTTCGTTTAATGTCTGTTGCGCAACCGGCTTTCTTTTTCTTATTTAATATCGTTATGATCCTAATTATTTGGTCAGGAAGTATTCAAATCGATTCTGGTAACTTGTTGTTGGGTGATTTAATTGCTTTTATTGAATATATTTTCCATGCGTTATTTTCATTTATGCTCTTTGCAACGGTCTTTATGATGTATCCAAGAGCCGCTGTTTCTGCTAATCGTATTGAAGAAGCTTTTTCAGCAGATCCTTTAATTAAGGATAAAGAAAATGGTGTAACAACAACTGAAACAAAAGGTTATTTAGAATTTAAAAATGTGACCTTTGCCTATCCAGGTCCTTCTGAAAATCCGGTTATCCGAAATATTAGTTTTACGGCAAGTCCTGGTGAAACAGTGGCCTTTATTGGTAGTACCGGAAGTGGAAAATCAACTTTAATTCAATTGATTCCACGTTTTTATGATGTTAGCCAAGGTCAGATTTTAATCGATGGTGTCGATGTTCGAGACTACCAGTTAGCTGCCCTACGTAAAAAAATTGGTTATATTCCTCAAAAAGCCTTACTATTTACAGGAACAATCGCTGAAAACTTACTTTACGGTAAGGAAGATGCAACACCAGCAGAGATGGAACGGGCATTAGAAATTGCTCAAGCATCTGATTTTATTTCTCAACTATCAGAAGGGGTCAACACACAAGTATCAGAAGGTGGAGCGAACTTCTCAGGTGGACAAAAACAACGTCTAGCAATCGCGCGTGCCATTATCCGTCAACCTGAAATCTTTATTTTTGATGATAGTTTCTCAGCACTCGATTATGCAACTGATGCTCGCTTGCGTGAACGCTTATCGAAAGAAACAACGGAATCAACGACTTTAATTGTGGCCCAACGTGTTGGAACAATTATGGATGCCGATAAGATTATTGTTCTAAATGAAGGTAATGTTGTTGGAATTGGTAAACATAAAGAATTATTAGCAAATTGTCCAATTTATTATGATATTGCAGCATCACAATTATCAGAGGAGGAATTAGCAAAATGAAAAATATTTCTTCTTTGAAACGTGTTTTAAGTTACCTAAAACCATATAAAGTTGGTTTTACGTTTGTCATTTTATTCACTTTGGGAACAGTTATTTTTAATGGCCTATTACCGTATGTGTCTGGTCTACCAACGACTGAAGTGGCTAAAAACTTAGCTGAAGGTCAACCATTAAATTTTGAATACATAAAAAAGACGCTCGTTTGGATTTTTATCGTTGGTTTGGGCTATGGTGTTTCACAATTATTCGCCGGAATTTTAATTACAAACGTCGTACAGTCAGCAATGAAAGATTTGCGTCATGACATTGAAGCAAAAATTAATCGCTTGCCGGTCTCTTATTTTGATAAGAATAAACAAGGGAATGTGCTTTCACGTGTGACGAATGACGTCGATGCTGTCGGTGGGGCAATGCAACAAGCAATGATTGGTATTTTCAATGCGGTCTTGAGTATCGTGATTGCTGTCGGAATGATGTTTTACATTAATTCCACGATGGCACTTTTAGCGGTTATCATGATTCCAGCGTCATTGATTATTTCAAAAATTGTTGTGTCAAAATCACAATCTTATTTCAATAATATGCAAAATGCTTTAGGGGAACTAAACGGCTATGTTCAAGAAACAATGACTGGTTTTAGTGTTTTAAAAGTGTATGGACGTGAGAAAGAGGCTTTAGAAGGCTTTAAACAAACGAATCATAAATTGCAATATTATGGTTTCCGAGCAGCGTTCATTTCAGGTTTAATGATGCCACTTGTTTCCTTAACCGCTTATTTAGCCTATATTATGGTTGCGGTAGTCGGTGGTTTTTACGTCATGAGTGGGGCAATTGTGGTTGGACAATTACAAGCATTTATTCAATACGTCTGGCAAGTCAGTCAACCAATGGGGAATATCACCCAACTTTCTGCAGTGCTACAAAGTGCATCGGCTTCTGCCAAACGTGTTTTTGAAATCTTAGACGAACAAGAAGAAACGCAAAATGAAGTTAATATTCCGGTACCAGAAACGGTACGAGGCGAAGTAACTTTTGAAAATGTCGCCTTTTCTTATTCGCCGGACAAACCATTAATCGAGAACTTGAATTTTACTGTAAAAGCGGGACAGACCGTTGCGATTGTTGGTCCAACAGGTGCAGGCAAAACGACTTTAATTAACTTGTTAATGCGTTTTTATGATGTCAATCAAGGAGCAATTAAAATTGATGGCATTGATACGAAAAAAATGCATCGTAGTGATGTACGTTCATTGTTTGGGATGGTTTTACAAGATGCTTGGCTTTATGAAGGGACAATTGCTGATAATATTCGTTTTGGGAAATTGGATGCTACGGAATATGAAGTGGTCGATGCGGCGAAAACAGCCAACGTTAACCATTTCATTCGGACAATGCCAGACGGTTATGACATGATGATTAACTCAGAAGGTGATAATGTTTCTCTTGGTCAAAAACAATTGCTGACGATTGCTCGTGCAGTCATTTCTGATCCGAAAATTTTAATCTTAGATGAAGCGACAAGTTCTGTTGATACACGTCTCGAAGCCTTGATTCAAAAAGCGATGGATAAAGTAATGGAAAATCGCACAAGCTTTGTAATTGCCCATCGATTATCAACCATTCGCGATGCGGATCTAATCTTAGTGATGGACAAAGGTTCAATCATTGAGCAAGGAAACCATATAGAATTATTAGCTAAAGATGGTTTCTATGCGAATCTATATAACAGTCAATTCTCTGAAGAAGCAGAATAAGACGAAGAATAAATAAGAGCTAGAAAATTCGATGATCGCATCGTTTTTTCTAGCTTTTTTAATTTCATTAAATATTGACGATTTTTGTTCCATGAACTTCAGTCACACCTAGAACTTCAGCGACTTCAGCGGCATTCTCAAAGTTTACGCCACCACCAGGTAAGATGATAAGACGCTCATTGGCATAAGAAATTAATTCTCTTAAATGTTGATAGTTATCACTAATTGGCGTTCCAGCAGCGCCACCGTGGGTCAAAATTCGATCAACACCATGTTCTGCTAACCAATCAATTGCTTCATATTGCATTTCTGTAGGCATGGCGTCAAAAGCCATATGGAAGGTAATTTGTAAACCAACTGCACGATCGATCAAGACCTCTAGTGCTTCTTCGTCTAACCAACCATCTTCAGTTAAACAGCCAATGACAACCCCATCGGTGCCAAATTTTTTCGCTTCAACTAAATCCGTTTCCATGATTTTTAGTTCATAGTCATTATAAATGAAATTACCACCGCGAGGACGGATAATCGTCATGACTTGCACGCCATGGTCGTGAGCGTAACTAATGGTATTTTCTATGACGCCAGCACTAGGTGTTGTCCCACCAACGGTTAAGTTATCACATAGTTCAATTCGTTTAACTCCTTGCGCAATTGCTGCGGGAATATCAGTAAAGTTTTCTGCACAAAATTCTTTTAACATTTAATTCGCTCCTCAACTATTCTTTTTAGTTAATTTCATTTTAGCATAAAAATGTGCTAAAGTAAGAACGAAAGTAAAGGAGAGATGGCCGAGTGTTAAAGAAAATCGATCGCGCAGCGGCGTTTATTCAAAAAGAATCAGAATTGTTTCGTTGTCCCATGTGTCACCAACAATTAACAGCAAAAGAAAAGTCGTTAGTCTGTTCTAATGGTCACCGATTTGATTTATCGAAAAAGGGAACGCCCTATTTTTTAAAACATCAAGTTCAAACAGATTATAATCAAGCGATGTTTCAACATCGTCGAAAGTTAATTATGAATGGCATGTACCAACCATTAATTGACGTATTAACGCCATACTGTGAAGGTGAACGTATCTTAGATGTTGGTTGTGGGGAAGGCAGTTTTCTAAGCCAATTAGCGACTAGCGCTCAATTAAAACCAAGCGTAGGGTTTGATATTTCGAAAGAAGGGATTTACCTCGCTTCTGATTACGGTGAAAATTTATTTTGGTGTGTGGCCGACTTAACCAACTTACCTTTTCAAATGGGGAGTTTTACGAGAGTTTTGAATATTTTCTCGCCGTCCAATTACCAAGAATTTAAACGTGTCCTTGTTCCAGGAGGTAAAGTTATCAAAGTTGTTCCTGGAAGTGAGTATTTAAAAGAACTGCGTCAAGCTTTTTACCCGGAAGATGAAACGAAGCAACATTATTCTAATGAAGCCGTCATTGATAAATTTCAAGAAACTTTTACGAAAATCACAAGAAAAACATTGAAATATACTTTTGATATCCCTGAAAATTGTCGTTTATCATTATTAGAAATGTCACCATTAGAGTGGGGCGTTTCACCTGAAAATAAAGCACAAGTTCAAAAAAATCCGCTAAAACAGATTACAATCGACTTAGAAATTTTAATTGGTGAATTTTTGTAGTGAAAAATGAAGATTATGTGAAAAATCTAATATTAATTTATTGAATTACACAGATTCAAGTGGTATATTAAGAACAAGTCATTTTTCATTGGTTTTTATCAGCATCCTGTTCTGATAAAAGTTAGTGATAAATACTTCACTAACGTAATAACTCGCCGTGCTAGACACCGAGTTGCTACGTTTTTTTTTTCAAAATTTTACACAAATGAAAATTTACAGAAAAAGAGGGACAATGATGAATCACATTGCTTTATTCGAACCACAAATCCCTGCAAATACGGGAAATATTGCACGAACTTGTGCTGCAACGAATACACCACTACATTTAATTAAGCCACTAGGTTTTTCAGTTGATGATAAACAATTAAAACGAGCAGGACTCGATTATTGGCACGATGTGGAAATCTACTATCATGAAAACTTGGAAGAATTTTTAGCTTTTGTTGGGGAGCGTCAATTGCACTTAATTTCAAAATTTGCGAATCGTGTCTATAGTGAAGTGAATTATAACGATAATGAAGATCACTTTTTTATTTTCGGCAAAGAGACAACAGGCTTGCCGGAAAGCTTTATGCGAGAAAATGAAGAGAAGTGTTTGAGAATTCCGATGAACGACGAGCATGTTCGCTCATTGAACTTATCAAATACAGCATGTATGATTGTCTATGAAGCGTTGCGTCAACAAGGATTCCCGCAATTAGAATTGAATCATCATTATGAAAATGATAAACTAGATTAATCAATAAATAATAAAGGAGCGAACAACAATGTCTGAAAGAAATTATATCGTCGGCAAAGTTGTCGCTATTTTTTTTCAAAATCCATCGAATTTTTATAAAGTCATTTTAGTCAAAGTAACCGAGACCAATACAAATGGCATTGAGGATGAGATTGTTGTAACCGGTAATTTTGGTGACGTTCAAGAAGATGAATTGTATCGCTTTTTCGGTGACTTTGTTGAACATCCGAAATATGGTAAACAAATGAAAGTCGAAACTTATCAAAAAGAGCAACCGACGTCCGAAAATGGTTTAATCGCTTTTCTTTCAAGTGATAAATTTCCAGGTATCGGTAAGAAAACAGCCGAAAAAATTGTGGAAGCTTTTGGTGAAACGGCGATTGATCAAATTTTAGAAAATCCAACCATCTTAGAACAAATTCCACAATTAAACCAAAAGAAATGCGACATGTTAGTGGAAACGATTCGTCTGAATTATGGGATGGACCAAGTGATTATCGGCCTAAACCGTTACGGATTTACGAGTCATTTTGCTTTCGCCATTTACAAAATGTATCAAAACGAAGCTTTGGAAATCATTGAAGAAAATCCTTATCGTTTAGTCGAGGATATAGAAGGAATAGGATTTGCGAAAGCCGATCAAATTGCTGAAAATTTAGGAATTGAAGCGACATCGCCTAGACGCTTACGAGCAGCGATTCTTTATCAGATTTTAGCACTTGCGTTACAAAGTGGAAATACGTACATTGAGGCCCAAAACTTGTTAGAAAGTACAATTCAATTACTTGAGACAAGTCGTCGAGTGGAGATAAAACCAGAATCCTTGGCTGATTGTGTCATTGAGCTTGTCGAAGAGGGGAAAATCAAACAAGAAGGAACACGTTTGTTTGAAAATAGTCTTTATTTTTCTGAAGTCGGGATTGCTACACAAATTCATCGTTTAATGGATGAGCAAGAATCGTATGATTATAAAGACGCCATGCTTGAAAAGACATTACGAAAAATCGAAAAGAAATTAGGCATTCAATATGGGGAATCACAAGAAGTTGCGATTAAAGCCGCAATTTCTTCTCCATTATTTATTTTAACGGGTGGCCCAGGAACGGGGAAGACAACGGTTATTAATGGGATTGTCCAGATGTTCGCCGAGATTCATGAGATTGATTTAGATATTAAGAAAAATCCAGATGAACCTTTCCCCATTTTATTAGCTGCACCAACTGGCCGAGCAGCTAAGCGAATGAACGAGACAACAGGTTTACCAAGTGGCACGATTCATCGTCTCTTGGGTTTAAATAATCGTGAACGGGCACCGGAAGAAGGAACGAAAGATTTAGAAGGTGGACTTTTAATTGTCGATGAGATGTCAATGGTCGATACGTGGTTAGCTAACACCTTAATAAAAGCGATACCTGAAGGGATGCAGGTGATTTTTGTCGGGGATAAGGATCAATTACCTTCTGTGGGACCCGGGCAAGTCTTACATGATTTATTAGAAATTACAGCGATTCCTAAACAAGAATTAACGGAGATTTATCGCCAAGGTGATGGTTCGAGTATTATTTCTTTAGCTCACGAAATTAAGAATGGTCAACTGCCAAGTAATTTAACTCAAAATCAAAAAGACCGCTCTTATTTTGCTTGTGAAGCCCATCAAATCGAACCAATTATTGCGAGCATTGTAACTAAGGCTAAAAATAAGGGGTTTACCCCTCAAGACATTCAAGTCTTAGCGCCGATGTATCGTGGTGTCGCTGGGATTAATGCACTGAACCAGATGATGCAAAATATTTTTAATCCTAATGATAATGGTAAAAAGAAAGAAGTCCGCTTCAATGACATCGCTTATCGGATTGGTGATAAAGTATTACAATTACAAAATATGCCGGAGAAAAATGTTTTTAATGGTGATATGGGACAAATTGTAGGGATTACTTATGCGAAAGATTCTGAAGATAAAGTGGATGAATTACTGATTCGTTTTGATCTAACAGAAGTTAGCTATACGCGAAATGAATGGCAACAGATTACCTTAGCTTATTGTTGTTCCATTCATAAAGCCCAAGGTAGTGAATTTAAAATGGTCATTTTACCGATGGTTCATCAATACCGCCGCATGTTGCAACGTAATTTACTCTACACGGCGGTTACTCGTAGTAAAGAGCTATTAATTTTATTAGGTGAACCGAGTGCTTATCAACAGAGTATTCAACAAGAATCGCATATACGTCAAACCTCATTGAAGGAACGGATTTTTGAGGTTTTACCCCAAGTAGTCGATGAAACATTGAAACGTCCAGTTTCTCAAATTGAGATTACAGAGTCAACGCCAAGAAATGCTGAAAAGGAACAAGAAACGTTACCAACATACTTAACGAGTCAAATGGTGATACAGCAACAAGTTGATCCGATGATCGGAATGGAAGAACTCTCGCCTTATGATTTTATGAGAAAATAAAAATTATCCATCAACAGATAAAAAAACTCCGCGACAGTTATTGTCGTGGAGTTTTTATCCTTTTAGGAATTAAATTTGTTGGTCGAACCGTACAGTTTTATTAATCCAGTACATCACTGGAGCTGAAATACTCATAATAATCAATTCACTTAAAGCCGTTGTTCCAAAAGTCATCCAAAATGGTAACTCTGCTGTGATTGTTAACATGATGGCAATTAAAAACATGCTCGCAGTGAAAAAAAGTGTGTTTAAAGCTAAACGCATTTTTATATTTGGAACGTATTTTTGTAAACTTGCGGTTAAGACAAGGGCCAGTAAGGTTTGACCACCGCCGAATAAAACATCCAAGGGGCCGAAACCAAAGAGTAAATTGTAAACAATTACGCCTCCTAGTACTCCCCATAGTAGTTTACGATTAAATACGACAAGGTGATTCAAACTTTCTGATAAGCGAAATTGAATAGCACCTGATGAAAAGGGAAGAACTAAACTTAATACAATATACAAAGCCATCACAATAGCGTTGGCTGCTAGTGTTTTTACACCATTTTTTTGTTGACTCATTTCCTATACCTACTTTCTCCAAGTTTTGATGATGCGGGATGGTTGATGAACCGCATTTTGACACAGCGTTTATTCTAACCTTTATAAAGAGACGTGTCAAATGACCTTTTAATTAATAATTTTTATAATGATTGTTTGCTTGTTGCTTACGGACCCACTTTTTACGCGTTCTTCCAATGGTATATAATAAAATAGCGGAGGCGTAAAATAAAAGTGTGAATCCTTGAAGAAGTACAAAAATCCAACGAGTAATCGTTGATAAATCGATTTTTAATATACGAAGTAGCGTAAATTCAACAATTAACAGTAAAGTTGAAAAACCGATTAGATGGTAAAATTTCATTGTGTCACTCCTTATCCTCGGATAGTATAACAATATTTAAGAAAAGATTAAAGAAAATATTTCTTACTAACGAACATATGTAAACGCTTGCATATTTTTGAGAATGTGCTATATTATAAGTGTAAGGAGTCATAGGAATTCCCGGTAAGGTAGCCGATATAGGTGCTACAAGAAAAGAATTGTTGTGAATCTCTTGAAAAATACACGAAGAGGATGTGGGAATTTGAGTTACTCCTTACTAATTGAATAGGGATCCGATGAATACGTCATGATGAAGTGGACATAAGAACCTTCTAGCGTAAAGAGTAGGTACGTCTAAGAAACAATTAAGCTTGAAGCAATTCAAGAGACGTCAAAACTACGAACATCGGATTCTATTTTTATGTCTTTTTTTATTGCTATCAAATAATTCGTGGTATAATATTAAGAAAGACTTAAGAGATGACGAGGTTAAGGATTTGAAATTCCATTATCATTTAATTGTTAACCCTGCTTCTGGTGGGGGTAAGGGCAAGAAACATAGCGATATTATTATTGAGTTGTTAAAAAAATATCAATTTCATTATACCGCTTATTTTACAGAATTTCCTGGACATGAAATTGCCTTTATTGATGAATTGAATCAATCGACTTTACGTGCTTGGCGTGAAGAAGAACGTGATGAGGCAGTGACTTTTCCTTTAGTAATTGTTGTTGGAGGCGACGGGACGTTACACCAAGTCGTCGAGCGTTTGAATTACTTAAAGTCTCAAGCGCCTGTTTCATATATCCCAGCAGGCTCAGGAAATGACTTTGCACGAGGGTTTGGTATCTCACTTGATCCAGTTCAAGCTTTTTGGCAAATTATTAAAGCTCAAAGACCGCAAAAAATTAATATATTTTCTTACCATGAACAAATAACTGGGAAAAAAGGTGTTGTAATCAATAGTTTAGGTATTGGAATTGATGGCGTGATTGTCTATCAAACGACGAAAACAGAGAAGAAACAATTTTTATCTTCATTTGTCTATATTTTTCCGATTTTCAAAGCACTTTTTAAACAAAAAGGTTTCCCAGTACTAATTGAAGCAAATGGCCAAGAGTTAAATTTCAAAAAGACTTTTTTATGTACGATGACTAATCATCCCTATTTAGGTGGGGGCATTCCACTTGCCCCAATGGCTGACAGTCAATCACCAGAATTTGAGTGTGTCGTTGTCGAAAAACATTCTTTTTTCATTATCTTTAAGTTGATTTTTTTATTACTATTTAAAAAGCAAGAAAAATCAAAGGATTTTATCCATTTTTCAACCAATAAGTTACGGATTGTTTCAACGACTCAACAGTTTTGCCAAGTTGATGGAGAAGTCATTGAACAAAATGCTTTTGATTTTACGTTACAACCAAATACTCAAAATATTTGGTTTTTGTAACGCATATAAAAAATGAAAATACCTACCTACTGACCAATCGAAGAGTCCGTAGGTAGGTATTTTAAATTTTAGACAATTTCAACGTGTGGAATTGTTTTCGTTCCAAGCGATTCATAATTTTTTCAAGAACTTCTTTTTCTGTTTGTTTAGGAAAAGTCATTGATATTTCTTGTCTATTCGGATATGTTGTGGAATTCAATAAGAATAAATTAACTAAAGGTGAATACTTGGTAACAATTTTTGTAATAGTCGCAATATCGTTTGGTTTTCCGTGCGTTTCGACCGTTAGGAGACAATGGCCGTCTTCAATTCCTAGTTCATGCCAATAAAAATCAAGCATTTTTTCATGCATCAAGATACCGATGAATGTTTGATGTTCATCTAAAACAGCAATATAAGGTAAATCACGTAAGGTGAATAAGATATTAAAAGTAGAAGCATTCTCATAAATGAACTTCGTAGCATTTTTCAATAAGTAAGTAACGGGTAAATTCATATCGCCACCTTGTGACTTGTGACGGTATAAGTGCATCTTATAAATATTCCCTCTAAATAGTAGATTAGTATCATCTAATATTGGGGCACAGCGATTATCGGATGTTTCTAAAATTTCTAACGCTTCAGCTAACGTTTGAGATTCATTAATAATGGTTAAAGAATCTCTTTTTATAACGGCAGACGCCAATAGCATGTATACTCCTCCAAATTTCATCTATTTTTAACTTAATTATAATATCATAAAAATAAGGAAAGTCCTAGTTCGAATTGACAGTTTTTCAAAATCATGATAAATTTAGCGTAATGATTATTTGTAAAGCTCTAAAGGAGGCCGTCTTATGGCAGTTAGAAAATCAGCCTTAGCTTGTTCAATCTGTGGTTCTCGTAATTACTCGAAATCAGTTAACGAGGGTAAAAAGGGAGACCGATTAGAAGTTAATAAATTTTGTAAATATTGTAAAAAGCATACGGTGCATAAAGAAACCAAGTAGGGGGTTAATCGATGAAATTTATCCGTGGTGTGAAAGAAGAAATGAAAAAAGTAACATGGCCTACAGGCAAACAATTGCGTCGCGATGCGATGATCGTTATTCAAACGTCTATCATCTTTGCGATTCTTTTCTACGTGATGGATACTGGTGTTCAAACAGTCTTTAGTTGGATTTTAAAATAGAAATCCAAAGCTATCGCTAGTAAAAATGTGATTCAGGTGCTATAATATTGTTGAGAAAAAACTTCGAATCATCGAGGTTTTTTTAGTTTGTGTTGAAGAAAATAAGATTAGGAGCCAAAAAAATGGAATCTTTTGAAAAAAGTTGGTATGTCTTACATACGTATTCAGGCTATGAAAATCGTGTAAAAGCGAATATTGAATCCCGTGCACAAAGCATGAGAATGGGAGACTATATTTTTAGAGTCGTTGTACCAGAAGAAACGACGAAAGAAGTTAAAAATGGTAAAGAAAAAGAAGTAATTAATAAAACTTTCCCAGGTTATGTTTTAGTTGAAATGACAATGACAGATGAGTCTTGGTATGTTGTTCGAAATACGCCAGGTGTGACTGGTTTCGTAGGTTCACATGGAGCAGGTAGTAAACCGGCACCGTTATTGCCAGAAGAAATCAATTCAATCTTGAAATCATTAGGAATGAATATCCGCAATGTTGAATTGAGCTTATCTTTAGGCGAAACAATCAAAATTATTGAAGGTGCTTTTGCTGGTTTAGAAGGACAAGTGACAGAAATCGACGATGAAAAACGTAAATTAAAAGTTAACGTTGAAATGTTCGGTCGTGAAACAAGTACCGAACTTGACTTTGATCAAATTGAACAATTAAGTTAATGATTGGATAAGCCATCAAGAATGTTACTTGATGGCTTTTTTGTGACCAAAAATCGATTAAGTGAACGATTTCATTCTTTTATGAAAAAATTCTGAATTTTGATTAAAAAGAGATAATTTCTATTGCTATGTGAAAGGCTTCGCGTTAATGTAATGTGAGTTGTGATAACGCACGTATTAAGAAAGGGAGGTGTTGAAATGGAGCAATTAAAATATCGTAGTGTTTTTGATATTATCGGTCCAATTATGATTGGTCCAAGTAGCTCACATACAGCAGGGGCAGCTAGAATCGGAAAAGTTGTTCGGCGAATTTTTGGCATGCTACCAGACAGTGTAGATATTTATTTATATGAATCGTTTGCTAAAACTTATCGCGGACATGGAACAGATATTGCTTTAGTCGGTGGTTTATTAGGCATGGAACCCGATGATCCACGCTTAGCTGATTCTATAAAGATTGCCTATGAATCAGGTATGGAGGTCGGCTTTATTCCCAAAAAAGAAAAAGCAGAACATCCGAATATGGTGCAATTAAAAGTTAGTAAGGGCGAGCATAAGTTAACTGTCACAGGCATTTCAATTGGTGGCGGAAATATTCAAATTTCTGAGGTGAATGGATTCAAACTTTCATTATCTTTAGGGACACCAACTTTTATTATCGTTCATCAAGATGTTCCAGGAATGATTGCGAAAGTGACGCAACTATTTTCGGAAGCTAAAGTCAATATCGGAACGATGACAGTTACGCGAGAATCAAAAGGCGAAAAGGCCATCATGATTATTGAGACTGATGAACGTCAAGATTCATTTTTAGAAAAAATCCAGCAAATAGATTCTATCTATAGCGCTTCATATTTTGAATAAAGGGGCAAAAGATAAATGTTTTATTCAGTAGAAGATTTAGTTGATCAAAGTGCCAAGTACGATTCAGTTGCGGAATTAATGATTGCAGTTGAAATCGAAATGACTGGTCGAACAAAAGAAGAGATTCTTGACTTGATGGAACGCAACTTAACTGTTATGGAGCAATCTGTCGCTGAGGGCGTTGCCGGTGTGGTTTCAGTAACAGGTCTGACAGGCGGCGATGCGAAAAGGATGGATGAATACTTAGAAACAGCTGATTTTTTAAGCGGTGATTTAATTTTAAAAGCAGTTCGTAATGCAATCGGAGTGAATGAAGTCAACGCCAAGATGGGACTCGTTTGTGCGACACCGACAGCGGGAAGTGCCGGTGTGGTACCTGGTGTCTTGATGGCTTGTCGTGAAAAATTACAATTAAGTCGTCGTCAACAGCTCGATTTCTTGTTTGCTGCGGGTGCTTTTGGTTTAGTCATGGCTAATAATGCTTCCATTTCGGGTGCAGAAGGTGGATGTCAAGCTGAGATAGGATCAGCGAGTGCGATGGCGGCTGCAGCGCTTGTTTTGGCTAAAGGTGGAACAGCAGAACAAGCGGGACAGGCAATTGCGATGACCTTAAAAAATATGATGGGTTTAATTTGTGATCCTGTTGCGGGATTAGTTGAAGTTCCTTGTGTTAAGCGTAATGCTTTAGGCTCGTCACAAGCGTTTATTTCAGCCGATATGGCTTTAGCCGGCATTCAAAGTGTCATTCCAGTCGATGAAGTCATTGCAACGATGTACCGGGTAGGACGCCAAATGCCGAGTATTTTTAAGGAAACAGCCGAAGGGGGCTTAGCAGTGACACCAACTGCGCAGCGCCTGACAAAAGAAATTCTAGAAAAGTAGTTTAAATAGTTGAAATTTAAATTAATTCTGCTATAATGTTTTGAGTGTGCGTTTAGTCTATGCACACGTAAGTTTTAAGTGGGAGGAGAAATTTGTATCTCCAATTAACCACATCACGGACTCAAGGAGGTATGTCTCGTGGCAAAAAAAGTAGAAAAAATCGTTAAATTGCAAATTCCTGCAGGTAAAGCAACACCAGCTCCACCAGTAGGGCCAGCATTAGGTCAAGCAGGCGTTAACATTATGGGATTCACTAAAGAATTTAACGCTCGTACAGCAGACCAAGCAGGTTTAATTATTCCAGTAGTGATTTCTGTATACGAAGACCGTTCATTCACATTCGTAACAAAAACACCACCGGCAGCTGTTCTTTTAAAGAAAGCAGCAAACATCCAAAAAGGTTCAGGCGTTCCTAACAAAGATAAAGTTGCAACAGTAACAAGCGACCAAATCAAAGAAATCGCTGAATTGAAAATGGAAGACCTAAACGCAGCAACTGTTGAAGCAGCAATGCGCATGGTTGAAGGAACTGCAAGAAGCATGGGAATCACTGTAGCATAATTCTACAGACCTTAAAGAAGTAGCTTCTCAGTTGACACTGTATTGAAAAACACAGATACGTGGGAGGTTCTACCGCTATAACCACATAAGGAGGAAACACAAAAATGGCTAAAAAAAGCAAAAAAATGCAAGATGCATTAAAAAAAGTTGACGCAACAAAAGCTTATTCATTAGAAGAAGCAGTAGCATTAGCTAAAGAAACAAACATCGCAAAATTTGACGCAACTGTTGAAGTTGCTTACCGTCTAAATGTAGACCCTAAAAAAGCGGATCAACAAATCCGTGGTGCAGTAGTATTACCTAACGGAACTGGTAAAACACAATCTGTATTAGTATTCGCTAAAGGCGAAAAAGCAAAAGAAGCAGAAGCTGCTGGCGCTGATTTCGTGGGCGAAGGCGACTTAGCTC
This sequence comes from Enterococcus eurekensis, assembly GCF_042654605.1. Taxonomy (NCBI): domain Bacteria; kingdom Bacillati; phylum Bacillota; class Bacilli; order Lactobacillales; family Enterococcaceae; genus Enterococcus; species Enterococcus eurekensis. The sequence continues at coordinate 10,018 of NZ_JBHSGT010000005.1, read as the reverse complement.
AAAAAATCTTAGGTGGCTGGTTCGACTTTGATGTCGTAGTAGCAACTCCAGATATGATGGCTGAAGTTGGTAAATTAGGTCGTGTCTTAGGTCCTAAAGGTTTAATGCCTAACCCTAAAACTGGTACTGTAACAATGGATGTTACTAAAGCGATTGAAGAAGTTAAAGCTGGTAAAGTAACTTACCGTGTTGACAAAGCTGGAAACGTTCATGTTCCAATTGGTAAAGTATCATTTGATGATGCAAAATTAGTTGAAAACTTCAGAACAATCCATGATGTTTTAGTTAAAGCAAAACCTGCAGCAGCTAAAGGTCAATACATGAGAAACATCTCTGTGACTACAACATTTGGTCCTGGTGTTCATGTAGATCAAAACTCATTTTAATTTAATAATAAAATAGTTGACTCAGCTATCTTTCCTATGATAAGATAGCTGAGGTTAATAGTTAACTGTACCGAAGACAGTAGGTGACGCAAGTCATAATTCCTACCGAGGACGTTTATTGATGGAAAACATTCAATAGTCCCTCTATGTCTACGGTGGCATAGGGTTTTTTGTTTTACAAAGAACTCTTCCATCAAAATCAGGAGGTGAAATTAATAATGAGTGAAGCAATTATCGCTAAAAAAGCCGTATTGGTTGAAGAAGTAACCGAAAAATTCAAAGCAGCAGCTTCAGTAGTTATCGTAGACTACCGTGGTTTAACTGTTGATGAAGTAACTCGTTTACGTAAACAATTGCGTGATGCTGGCGTTGAGATCAAAGTTATCAAAAACTCTATTCTTTCACGTGCAGCGAAAGCAGCAGGTTTAGAAGGTTTAGACGAAGTGTTTACAGGTCCAACTGCTGTTGCTTTCAGTAACGAAGATGTTGTCGCACCTGCGAAAATCATCGACGAATTTGCACAAGAGGCAAAAGCATTAGAAATTAAAGGTGGCGTAATCGAAGGAAAAGTTTCTTCATTGGAAGAAATTATCGCTTTGGCAAAATTACCAAACCGCGAAGGTCTTTTATCAATGCTTTTATCTGTATTACAAGCGCCAGTTCGCAACGTGGCTTACGCTGTCAACGCAGTTATCGAGAGCAAAGAAGAAGAAGTAGCTTAATCGCTGCATAAAAAAACAAAAAAAACATTCATTAAATGGAGGAAATTAAAATGGCATTGAACATTGAAAACATTGTTGAAGAGCTAAAAGGCGCAACAATTTTAGAATTAAGTGGCTTAGTAAAAGCTATCGAAGAAGAATTTGGCGTATCAGCAGCAGCTCCTGTAGCTGTAGCAGCAGCAGGTGCATCTGCAGCTGAAGAGCAAACAGAATTTACAGTTGAATTAACATCAGCTGGTGACTCAAAAGTTAAAGTTATCAAAGCAGTTCGTGAAGCAACTGGTCTTGGCTTGAAAGAAGCTAAAGGTTTAGTAGATAGCGCTCCTGCAGCAGTTAAAGAAAACATCTCTAAAGAAGATGCTGAAGCATTAAAAGCAGCTTTAGAAGAAGTTGGCGCATCTGTAACAGTTAAATAATTCTATTGAATTGTTCGAGAGTTAAAATCCTTATTAATTAAGGATTTTAACTCTTTTTTATAGTAAAAGCAGCTATCTAGCGAAGAAGTTCCTCTTCTAGATAGCTGCTTTTGATATTAAATGACTGAAAGAATCCATCCTTCCGGTGCATTGATATCACCAAATTGAATACCGGTTAGTTCCTCATATAATTTTTTGGTAATCGGTCCAACTTCGGTTTCACTATAGAAAACGTGGAAGTCATCGTTGTATTGGATACCACCAATTGGCGAGATAACAGCAGCTGTCCCACAGGCACCAGCTTCTGTAAAACGGTCTAAGTCATCGACAAAGACGTCACCTTCGATTGCAGTTAAGCCTAAACGATGTTCTGCTAAGTAAAGCAGAGAATATTTCGTAATACTCGGCAAAATGGATGGTGAAATCGGTGTGACAAACTCATTATCTTTAGTAATCCCAAAGAAATTGGCTGAACCGACTTCTTCAATTTTCGTATGCGTTTGGGGATCTAAGTAAATACAGTCCGAGAAATTTTTTGCATGGGCTTCTTGACCAGGTAATAAACTTGCCGCATAGTTGCCTCCGACTTTAATCGAACCAGTACCATTTGGGGCAGCTCGATCGTAATTAGACACGATAAAGTTTGTCGGTGTTAACCCACCTTTAAAATAAGGACCAACGGGCATACAAAAGACTGTAAAAATATATTCTTGTGCTGGTTGGACACCAATCATATCGCCAACACCAATTAGCAATGGGCGAATGTAAAGTGTACCACCAGTGCCATAAGGAGGGACATATTCTTGGTTCGCCTTTACGACTTGCATGACAGCCTCAATAAACAGTTCTTCTGGAACTTCGGGCATGTAAAGGCGTTGCGCGCTGTGATTTAAGCGTTGACTATTTTGATCGGGGCGGAACAGATTTATCCCGCCATCTTTTCTCCGATATGCTTTTAATCCTTCAAAACATTGTTGTCCGTAATGCAAGGCAGTAGAAGCTTCACTAATTTTTAATTGATTGTCGCCTGTTAATTCCCCTGGTTGCCAGTGACCATCTGACCATTTTGCAAGGAAACGCCAAGGCGTTTTGATATAACTAAAACCTAACTCTTTCCAATTTATTTTCTTCTCCATTTATTCACAACCTTTTTTGATTTTAACTAGTATAGCATTGTTGAAAAATATTGTCGATATTTTCTGATAATTTTCGTGATAAACGTCAAGAATACCTAGAAAAAGACTCAGAATAGAGGGTGAAAATATCCTCTACTCTGAGTCTATGTTACTTGTATGAATGTTTCGTCGTTAGTGTAAAGAAGTAGCGATTCAATAAATATTGTCTTTAAGACGTTACTAGAAGCTGCGACCTCCACCACCAAATGTGCCACCACCGCTTGAGTGGGTCGTGCTACCACCACCACCGCCACCGGAATTGGTGGGCGGTTTTGGAATACGTCGAGTCGTCACAAATGAATTGACGAGTCGGTCTTCTTTAGAAACTAACTTTAAATTTGATTTTTCTTTAAATGGGTAAGTATAGGTGCCTGATTTTAATTGGTAGCGTGATTTTATAAAGATAAAGAAGGCACCAGCACTGATTAAAGCAATTGTCAGAGCAATGAAAATCTCAAAACCAGTTAGGACTTTATAGCGCGTGATTTTTCCAGTCTCACGATCGACACGGTAATGCCCACCGGGAACACCTTTAGTAATGTAATCTTGTGCCATGGTAAAATAATTCAGGGCTGCTGCGCCATAGTTTTCATCGACCATTTGATCATAAACACTATCTAAAATACTATCAATTCGGCTATCCGTTAAATAATCAATCATATTGCCAGAAGTTGAAATATAAATTTCTCGTTGACTCATATCTAAGAGTAAAACAGCGCCATTGTTATCGTTACCCACTCGATCGCGTAAATAGTTGTCAGCAAAATTTTCTGGAGATTCGCTGTTCTTTGTCGTTGTCACAACAAAGATTTCTCCTTTGATTTCTTGGTTGATTTCACTGGCCATTTGATTCATTGCATTGATTTCTTCTGCTGTAAATAATCCCACTTCATCATTGACAGTCGGTGAGGCTGCATGCACTGGCAAGCTAAAGAATAGGAAGCTTAAGAGTAGTAAAAAGGCACTCAGGCTTTTCCGAAAACTCATATGAAATAACCTCCAATCATCAGCAAGATTGCGAGGATGGCAAAAATACCACCAGAAACAAGACTTAATTTTTTGTAACTAATTGGTAAAATCCCGCTAACTTTACCGGTCTGGCCATTCATCGCATAGTAGAAGACATCATCGGAACCTGGGCTGCGATAAGTCACTAGCCAAACGGGGAGTAGCATATAATTTTTCTCAATAGAATCGAGGGAAAGATCTCGACTGCTTTCGCGAAATGTTGTGTACGTATTGACTGAATTTTTGAGTAAAGAACCGGCATAATCCTTGAGTTCATTTTCAACATCTTTTTCCAGTGTTTGGTATTCGATGTCACGTTTTTCCGCTTGAAATCCTGCTAAATATTGGTTTTTAAAGTCAATGGCATTTTCCAAGGGGAAAGGCTGGACGCTTTCCACCATTTTTTGTTGGACATTTTTTGATAAGGCATTTTTTACAAGGTCTTTAAAGCGAAAATCGCCCTGACGCTGGACCGAAAATTGTTTGGTCTCAGTGTATTCGAGCTCGCCAACTCGCCAAACACGAATTGATGTTCCCGAGCCTGATAATTGACCTTGCCCTTTAGCGTCAACAACCCAGTAAGGGAAGTAGACACCAGTTAATTTTTCAATTTGCTCTTCATTATAAAAGTCGGATGGAACGAATTTTTTTGTACTAACCCACTCGAGAAATTTTTCTTTAGCTTGCTCCTTCTCGATTTTAAAAGGCAAGACTTTATTTGGTAAAAAGGTCCCGCTTAATCGCCCAGATAAGACGACTGGATTATGACAAAAATAACAATAAGTTGCGGCTGTCGTTGCGTCAGTTACAATTTCCGCACCACAACTAGGGCAAAGAAAGAGTTGCATTGTCTCTTCTGCTGGCGGATCTAAACTACTTGTTTTGGTTTTTGTCTCAGGTATTGTCTCACTGGCTAAAGTGGCTGCTTTTTGTTTGGCCTCGAATTCAGAAACTTCTTCCTCAGTAAATACGCTCAGACAAAAAGGGCAATGAAATTTTTGATCGCTCGGATCAAAGGTTAATGCACCCCCACAGTTGGGACATTTATGTGTGATAATATCCATAAAAATCCTCCTTATCTAATCCAAGGGTACTCCTTGAAAAGGTTGGCCACATTCTGGGCAAAACTTAGGAACACCGTTGGCTAATTCAACTGGCTTACCACAAGCACTACACTTTAATTTGACGCTAACGGTTGCAGCTGCTTCTTCTTTTGGTTTCGGAGTACCACATTGACTACAGAAATTTCCAGTATTTTTTGTACCGCATTGTGGACAAGCCCATTCATTACTTTGAGCTGCCGATTGTTGCTGTTGTTGTGCTTGTTGTTGCTGTATTTGTTGTTGATTATTTTGAGAAGCTTGTTGGAAGAAACCGCCTGAAGCATTCATTCCCATACCGACACCCATGAAGCCAGTTGTTGCTCCCGCTTCGTTGCTACCAGCAGCTTCCATTCCACGAGCAATTGAACCTTGGACAAAGCCTTCACGAATAGAAGGATCGCCTAACATAGCACCTTGATTTCGCATGTTAATTAATTTTGTGGAGTCATCTGTATAGGAAATACTAGCAACAGCAACCGAAATAATTTCCATGCCGCGCAATTGTCTCCAAGAATCATCTAAGACATTCCCCATATATTTACTTAATTCCATACTTTTTGATGGGACATAAGAAATACGTTCGCCGTTTGCTGACATTTGGTTAATGGTTGTTTGTAGTGCAGTTAAAAATTCGGCTAAATATTGTTCATTAATATCGTTGATATCGACTTGTGTTTTATTTTTAGGAATAGCATTTGTATAAAATAAAATTGGATCAGTAATTTGAATGGAGTAGTTTCCATGTGCACGTAAAAATAATTCGGCATTATAAAAATTATCGAAATAGTTTAAAGGAGAAGAGGTGCCAAAACGAATTCCTTTAATTTCTTGTAAATTGATATAAAAAACTTGTTGCTTTTGTGGAGTAACGCCACCAAACTTGAAACGACTAAATGATTCAGAAATCGCAGCTTTTAAAGAGCCGTTAAACATGGATGGGGCTAGATTGTTCTTGACTGTGAAATAGCCTTCTTCAGCCGTGTAATCAATAATTTTTCCACCATCAACGAGTAACATCATCGTATTCGGATAAACATGAATAACCGATCCATCCGTAATGACATCATCGGTTCCTTTACGGTTGGAACCACGTTTGCTATCTTTTCGAACTTTGACCCCTTTTGTCAAGACCGTTGTGTCGCCCATATTATCTGGTTCAATCACCTCTAACCATTGGTCCGCGAAGCCGCCACCGATTGCACTTGTTGCTGCTTTAATTAATCCCATGTTACTTCCCCCAATCGAGTTTGTTTGTTTTTTTGAATTTCACCGTCATTATACCATAAGTCTTTTAAAAAAGAGTATTAGACCAAAGAAGGAGAAAAGCGGAATACTTTTGGTAAAATGTAGTTTTTTTACGATAAATTTCGTATAATAATAGATAGCGACTTAAAAATGAGGTGGAAAAAGATGGCTTATCAAGCCTTATATCGTGTTTGGCGTTCCCAACGATTTGAAGATATTGTTGGACAAAAGGCCGTGACACAAACGTTAAAAAATGCGATTGTACAAAATCAAATCTCCCACGCTTATTTATTTACTGGACCTCGAGGAACAGGAAAGACGAGTGCAGCAAAAATTTTTGCTAAAGCGATTAACTGTCCGAATAAAATTGAGGGTGAGCCGTGTAATGTTTGTGCGATTTGTCAAAGCATTACAGCAGGTACGCAAGAAGATGTTATAGAAATAGATGCGGCAAGTAACAATGGTGTGGAAGAGATTCGCTTCATTCGCGAACGAGCAAACTACGCACCTACCCAAGCGATGTATAAAATCTATATTATTGATGAAGTACATATGCTATCAACTGGGGCTTTTAATGCACTTTTAAAAACATTAGAAGAACCAAAGAAAAATGTCATCTTTATTTTAGCGACAACAGAACCACATAAAATTCCAGCAACGATTATTTCAAGAACCCAACGATTTGATTTTAAACGAATTCAAACGCAAGATATTATCGAACATTTGGCACATATTTTACAGACCAACCAAATTGATTACGAGCAATCGGCCTTGGAAGTGATTGCTCATGCGGCTCAAGGTGGAATGCGTGATGCCTTGAGTATTTTGGATCAAGGGATTTCCTTTAGTGATGGTACGATTACATTAGCCAATGCGCTAGAGGTGACTGGAAGCTTAACCTTTGATTTGATGGATGATTTGGTGTTACATTGGAATGAAGGCCATGTCGCACAAAGTTTAGAACAGCTTGATGAGATTTTGGCTTCTGGGAAAGAAGCGCGCCGTTTGTTGGAAAATTTACTTTCCTATTGTCGTGATTTGTTGATTTACCAACAAGCACCACAATTGTTGGAAGAAAAATCAAGTACCTTAACGGAACGCTTTAAAACATTAGCCAAAGAGATACCAGCTAATAAAATTTATCAATGGATTGAACAACTCAGTCAAACGCAAAATGATATTCGACTCACAACTAACCCTAAAATTTATTTAGAAGTAGCAATGGTTAAACTCAGTAGCGGACCTGTTCAATCGGGCTCAATAGTTACGAGCAATTCCGAGGTTGTTGATCAACAAGAGTTACAACAGCTAAAAATTGCGGTACAACAATTGCAAAAAGAGCTTAAAGGGCTTAAAGAAAATGGGGTCAAAGTTGCTAATGGTACGTCACAAGAGGCACCAGTTGCGAAACGTAACAAAACAACTGCAACCACTTTCCGTTTACCGCGGGAACGTGTTTTTGAAGTACTACGATCGGCAACGCGTGAGAATTTAGAACAAGTCAAGATGGCATGGGAAGAATTACTAGCCCACTTATCGGTGACTCATAAGGCGATGTTACGTTCGAGTCAACCAAAGGCAGCAAGTCCTAATGGTTTGGTAATCGCTTTTGATTATGAAATTATTTGTCAGCGAGCAGCCAATGATGAAGAGTTGAGTTTGGGTATTCATAATCACTTAAGTAACATCATTCAAGATTATGCACCAAAAGTTGTCTTTATTCCTCAAGAAAATTGGGGTGAATTACGTAAAGAATTTCTACAAGGGAATCAAGAAAAAAATGATCAGTTGGAAGCGACTGAGACAACAAATGAAGAACTTGCCCAAGTAGAACAACAAAGCCAACAAGAATTAGCTGTGGAAAAGGCCCAAGAATTATTTGGTGATTTAGCAACAATTATAGAAGATTAAAAGAAGCAATTACAGAAATGGAGCGATGCACAAATGATGCGTGGAATGGGAAATATGCAAGGTATGATGAAACAAGTTCAAAAAATGCAAAAAGAAATGGTTAAAGCTCAAGAGGCTTTAAACGAAAAAGAATTTGTTGGAGAATCAACAAATAGCTATGTTAAAGTACATGGAACAGGTGATAAGAAAATTACAGAAATTATCATTGATCCAGTAATTATTGATTCTGAAGATCCAGAAATGTTACAAGATCTAATCGTAATGGCTGTAAATGATGTCATTACAAAAATTGAAGTTGAAACAGAAGCTGTTATGGGCAAATACACTAAAGGAATGCCAGGATTTTAAGAGAAAAGTAGGGGAATAAATAGTGCATTATCCGGAACCAATTGCAAGATTAATCGCAAGTTATATGAATTTACCAGGAATTGGTCAAAAAACAGCGACTCGTTTAGCTTTTCATACAATTGAAATGAAAGATGAAGTCGTTAATGAATTTGCTAAATCATTACTAAGTGTTAAACGTGATTTAAGCTTTTGTCATATTTGTGGAAATTTAACAGAAGAAGACCCTTGTGAAATTTGTCGAGATAAAACAAGAGATCAAAGTACAATCTTAGTTGTTGAAGAACCAAAAGATGTGATGGCACTTGAAAAAGTTCGAGAGTATCATGGTTTATACCATGTCTTGCATGGTGTTTTATCACCGATGGAAGGGACTGGACCAGAAGATATTAATTTATCAAGTCTGATTAGTCGCTTACATAATGAAACGGTGAAAGAAGTGATTATTGCAACCAACGCTACGACTGAGGGGGAAGCGACCGCGATGTACTTATCTCGCTTGATTAAACCTGCAGGCATTAAAGTGACACGTTTAGCGCACGGCTTGTCGGTTGGTAGTGATATTGAATATGCAGATGAAGTGACATTGCTTAAAGCAGTGGAAGGTCGTCGCGAGTTATAATTTTAAGCAGGATCGATTAGATGGAGGATATCAAGGTGAGTGGAATTTTCATAACAATTGAAGGACCAGATGGAGCAGGTAAAACAAGTGTGATTAGCGAGTTATACCCTCGATTACAGTTAATAGCAAAAGAAGGCATTATTAAGACAAGAGAACCAGGTGGAATTCGGATTGCTGAAAAAATTCGTCAAATTATTTTGGACCCACGTAATGAAGAAATGGACGAGCGGACAGAAGCGTTGTTATATGCAGCGGCACGACGTCAACACTTAGTTGAAGTGATCTTACCTGCATTAAACGAAGGAAAAATCATTATCTGTGACCGTTTCGTGGATAGTTCATTAGCTTATCAAGGCGCGGGTCGTCGCATTGGAATGTCCGAAATTGCACAAATTAATGAGTTTGCTACAGAAGGAACGACACCACATTTCACTTTGTACTTAGATGTTGATTCCGATACAGGATTACGTCGAATCCAACAAAACCGAACGCATCAAATTGATCGCTTGGATTCAGAAGGGTTGGAATTTCACCAACGTGTCCGCCATGCTTATTTAAAAATTGCAGAAGAAAACCCTGAGCGCATTACAAAAATTGATGCACGAATGGGATTACAAGAAGTTGTCGACAAAAGTTTTGCGGCAATTGTAGAGAGGTTTCCAAATTACTTTAAAGGAGAATGATACAGATGAAATTAATTATGGCAGTTATTCAAGACAAAGATAGTAACCGTTTAGCAAATGAGTTTATCGATGCGAATATCCGTGCAACAAAATTATCGTCAACCGGTGGTTTTTTAAAGGCTGGTAATAGTACTTTTATTATTGGTGTAGAAGATGACCGTGTACAAGAAACCTTAGAGTTAATTAAGAAAACGTGTCAATCACGTAGCCAATATTTATCAAGTACAATGTCTTTAGATATGTCATTAGATGGGCAAGTCCCTTATCCAGTGGAAGTTGAAGTTGGAGGGGCAACGGTGTTTGTGTTACCTGTTGAAGGCTTCCATCGTTATTAATTAAGTCTTGTGGTATTAAGTCAAGTGATAAGTAGATTTGTTTTCATTGCTTTCATAGATTTTAGGC
>NZ_JBHSGT010000004.1:0-15641 GCF_042654605.1 Enterococcus eurekensis | reverse complement strand
CCCCACTGAAGCTTGATATGGATAACTAACAAACCATTTGAAGCTAGCAATAGCGAACCGAAGAAAAATACCTTGTTCCCGCTGCGTCAAAAGACGAAATGTGAATTACTCTGGTTTAGTGCTTTAGCACTTAACTAGAGTTTGAAGCTTTCGAGCTGAGAGACTACAGGCTCGAAGCGGTCTCGCAGCTTTTGTCAACAAGGTGATTTTTCGCAGGGGAGCGGGAGGCTCCGCCCCTCTTTTCTAATGTCAAAAAAATCGATAGAGAAACAATTTCCTCTACCGATTCTGACGATTATTTTTACTCATTTTGGGCCCATCAACACAATTTGACGAACAACCTAGATTATTGTCTGGTAACGCTGTAAGCATTGATGTTACGAAACCATTTTGGGCTAGCCCCACTTAAATATTTAGGCCTGTTCCTGTAAAAGAAAAATCTAACGAGTCTGTTTGAGTCAACGTTTTAAAGCTACTAGGATTTAAACGCATCATTATTTCACCAAATGCTAAAATTTTCATCGTTTATCCCCTTTTTATTTTGCTAAAACTTTTTTTGTTAGTGCAAATAATGCTTTAACATCTTCCGGTCGTGTATTGCCTGTCTCAGAATCAATAATCGAGCTATAAATATGTGGAATAATTTTTTTAACGCCGGCATCTACTGCTATTTGTAAAATCGCTTCAAAGTTTTCTAAATCAATTCCACCAGTTGGTTCTAAGGTGAAATCATTTTCGCACAAGCCTTCGCTACCGCTTTATATTCGTCCAAATGTACCAAGCCATTCATTGGGAAATACTTGACTGAGGATCCACCCATATCTTTTAATAAGGCAATCGCCACTTCAATCGTCACTTCTGCGGCAGGCATTTTAGCAGAAAGTGGACCCGTCGCAATATTGACATAACCAACTTTACCTGTGGGTGAAACAGGCCCATTAATAAACGTTTCTTCTTGTTTTAAAACCGCACGTGAACCACCTACACCTGTGAATACTTGATTCACATGTTTCGGATGCAACTCTTCAGTTAAACGAGTCCCCATTGTACTTTGATTTGGATCACCTGCACCTAATCCGATTGATAACGCATTATTCGTCGCTTCTTGATATTGTTTCATATCATCAATAGCTGATTGATTGCTCGCATATTTTTTCGATAAGACGCCTAAAACAATATGCCCTTCTGCTGCATCATAACAGTCCATTGCATTGTCGACTGTGTTGGCTAATACATTCAAACAAACTTGACCTTGATAAAATTTTGGTGCTCTAATCATCTTCATTTTCCACTTTCAAAATACCACTTAATTTTTCTACAATTACAAACATCTCTGTCTGGTCAACTGCTCGAATATCGAACTCGATAACACCGTTATTTGCTTGATACTCTCGCGTGTAGATCGCCGTCTCACCTTTTTTCAGTTCTTTGATAACTTCTAGTGCGGTATGATTACCGGTTATCACTACTTTTGCTCGGTAAATCGCACGACCAGCTGCATCTTGAACAATCGAAGCCTCAATTCCTTTAATTTGGTTTAACGAATCAATAAATGGTTTGAGTCTGGCTTTCATTTGATCGCCATCTTCTGAACCTTTTATTATAAAATCTTCTATCGCTTGTACAAAACCTAAAATGTTTTCTTTGCCGATTTTCATTGATCGACCCAAACCTTTACTTTGTTCTTGTATCCAAGAAACATAAGGTTCTTTCCCAACAACTAGCCCCGAACTTGGACCTTCAATCGCTTTAGCTCCACTATAAATCACTAAGTCGACTCCTTGCTTATAATAAGTAAAAAGATCTTCTTCAGCTGCAGCATCAACAATTAAGGGTAATTGATATTCTTTCGCAATTTTAACCATCTCTTGAACGGAAAGCATACTTTTTTGAACGGTATGATGACTTTTAATATAGAGTAACGCGGCTGTGTTCTCTGTAATTTCCATCGCGACTTGCTCCGGAGTGCATTCATTCGCATAACCTGCTTCCACAACCATACCTCCGCCTTGTTGTACCATTAATTCTACGCTCGTACCATAGTTGACATTATGTCCTTTAGGTAAAATAATGTCACGGCGTGTGATACGAGGTGTGTAAGGATGCATCGTATGATAAGCATCGCCTCGACCAATTAAAGCTGCTACTGATTGGGCAATGCCTGCGCTAGCTGAAGAAACGACGGTCGCATTTTCTGCACCTAATAATTTTGCAATATAACGCCCCGACTGGATGATTAATTCTGACATCTCAAAGAAATTTTGACCGCCAACTTTTTGAGCTGCACTAACAGTATCACTGACTTTCGAGACGCCTAGAATCGTCATTTTCCCACTGGCATTAATGACTTTTTTCAAACCATATTTCTCATAAACACTCATTGTTTTGCCTCCTCAACAGGGTAAACTTTTCCTCCAACAATCGTCATAGTTGGTTGAATTTCTTTTGAAACGATTGCTTCATTTCCATTGGAATCGATTAGATATTTCTCTTTATTCTTAATTTTAAAGAGGGTCAAATCGGCATCTTTTCCAACTTCTAACACACCTTTTGTCGTTAGATGGAAATTTTTAGCCGGGTTTTCTGTTACCATCTTCAAAATATTTTCCAGTGAAATTCCTAAATAAAGAGCCTTTTCCATGGTTGTAGCCAAATCAAAAACAGGTCCATTTTCACGATTTCGATGATAAATATCGGTACTAATCGTTTGACACAAAAAGTTCTCTTGAACCGATTTTTTCCCAACTTTAAAATTAAAACTGTCCGTTCCATGTCCGATATCAAATAAAATCCCTCGGCTATATGCATCCAAAACAAAGGGTTTTACCTTCTCATTTTTATCCATAATACCATTAGGTTTACCGTTATAACAATGCGTTACAATATCCCCAGACTCTAATAATGATAAGACTTCATCTAATGTTGGGGGCGCGGAACCAATATGAACCATTAATGGAATTCCCTTCGCTTTTTTCTGTAATTCTTTTGCCAGCTTTAATGGCAAGATACCATTATCACCAACAACTGTTTTACTCATTCTCGCTTTAATTCCAACGATAAACTTTGGAAATTGAGCTAAACGTGCTAAATTTTTTTCTTGATTAATTTTACTTAAATCGGCTAATTCATCTTGATGGACGATTCCATCTTCAGAAATATTCATTAATGCGAAAACATTTGTTTTAGCTTGTTGCGCGAGTTGATAAAAATCACCAATATTCTTCTCGCCAGCCGTTCCAGCATCAATGACCGTCGTCACTCCTTTTTTAATGCCAATTTCATCAGGAAAATCATAATATAAGTCCATTTTTTCATAGCAGTGAACATGGCTATCAATCCATCCGGCAGATATAATTGTCTCTTTAGCAGAAATAACGGATCGACTCGGTTCATTAATTACTGAAGAAATTAGCACGATTTTTCCCGATTGAATACCGACTTCAAGCGGTTCACCTGTCAATGTCCTGCCCTCTTTGATAATTAAATCTAACATGCGGTTTCCTACTTTCATTGGAATAAGAATTTACTCCAAGGCTTAATGTAATCAAGTAACAAATGCTCATCATCAATAATCTGACCGACTTTATTTTTCCGATTATCTTGATGTTCTTCTAAAACAATTTGTAATTCATTTTTATATTTTCCAAAAAGATCATTTCCTATCACTATGTCTCCTCTTTTAAAGACCAAGTGATTATCATGAACTGGATTAGCATCTTTTTGATAAATTTTACGAACAACGGTCGAACGAACCATTCTAGCAGTAATATCTCCTCGTCGAACATGTTGATTTTTTAGCACAATTTCTTTTTCAACGTCGTTCACTTCCGGTACAAATTCTACCTCAAAAGATAATTGGTAACGATTAACCTCACTCATCACCTGTAATTCTGCTTCCGAAGCATAAGCGTTGCCAATAATAACATCATCGATTAAGCCTATCGCAAATAAATGTTTCGTTTGAACTTCAATTGGTAAATAGCGATGCATTTCAAGCGTTGGTAAACCATCATTGACATCCCACGGTCCAAGTGTTGCTTCGTTTGAAGTGACAAAAGCAGCTGTACGGATACCTTGATTCTTAAAACGTTGACTACAAGCAACAAAAAAATCAAGTGACAAGGCCGATCTGTCTTGTGGATAGAAATTATGACAGCCGTAGATAAATGGTTTATTCGCCTCATATGTCAAAATATTATCTAAATATGCAACATCATTACTCATATTTAATTCAATAATTAAACCATACGGATTAAACGACAATAGAGCTTCTTTACTGCCATCAAAACCTAAATCTAAACGAATACCGTCCGCTCCAACTTCTTCAAAAAATGACAAATCATCATATGATATATTTAAGGCTTCAAAAATCGCTGGTGCAATATCTAATATAACTTCAAAGTCCAAGCTTTTAGCATAATCAATAATTTTCTTAAACTTATTAAAAACACTTTCTCGACCTTCGCTAACCTCTAACATACTCATAAAAATACGCGAAAACCCATATTTTTTTGCTAAAACTAAATAGTCCTTACCTTGATTAAAATCGCTATTATCTGGATATAAAGAAACACCTAATCTTCTTTTCATATTTTCCCACCTCTTTGAGATTGACCATAACATTATAATGTTTAAACGTAAACATTTTTCGAAAAAAAAAAGACAAAGAAGACTGCTCCTCTTTGCCCTAAACTTCATATTCAATACTATATGCATGTTTTTTAACATCATAATACCCAATAGAATATTCAATTAATTCTTGATGACGGCTATAAGAATAGCGATGTCTTCTTAAAACGTACGGTGTTGTTAATTGTAATTTTTCTTGAAGTTCTTTCGAGGCCTCTACGATATCAAAATCATCTTTTATATTATTAATGACATAACCATGATGACTTAGCCAACTGTATAACGATGCTTCGTCTCTTAAAATTGAAGAATAATCACTAATCCATGGTAAGTAATGTTCAAATAAAATGAACGGTTTTTCATCTAAATAATAAAGTCGCGTTAATTTCAAAACTTTCGATCCGATTTGTTCTAAATTCAATCTAGTTTCTGTTGCATTGATTTCTTCGATCGTCAAAAATTCTTTTCGAATATCTAAACCATCATTTTCTAAAATCGTCGAGAAAGAAACGGCTTTTGATAACTTATTGAACGGACGATTACTAATTACGGTTGTTCCAATTCCACTTTTTTTCTCTAAATAGCCTTCTTGGACGAGAATCTCAACAGCTTTTCGAATCGTTATTTTACTAACAGAAAAAGCCACTTCTAATTCATTTTCAGTAGGAATTAAACTTCCGACAGGATAGACTTCTTTTAAGATATCTGTTTTCAGTGTATTCGCAACTTCTAAATAAAGTACTTTTTTTCCTATCATCTGTTTCCTCCACCTAAAAATATTTCATTATATTAGTGTTATTTTAACATGGAGTTCAACGAGTTTAAAGTCGAAAGCACTTTAATTGAAAAATACTTTTTAATAACCATTTCTTAAATCACGTTCATACTCTGTTTCATTTGAACGGCTGACACGACGAGCACGTCCTTTAATCGGCATTTTTTGTAAAGCACTCAACACACGTGGCCCTTTTCCATTTAAAATTTCCACAAATGTTGATACATCCATTAAGTTAATGACACCAATATCATCGGCTGTCACGCCTTCAATATTACAAATTGCCCCTACAACATCGCCTGGGCGCATCTTCGTTTTTTTACCAGCATTGATGTGAATTTTCATAATGTCTTCTTTAAAATCAAGCCCTTTTTCTTTGCGAATCGTTGGACGTTGACCTTGTTTCCGGCTAAAGTCCATTCGATATTTATCGACTGTTGCACGACTAGGACGCGGGATTTCTTCAATCAAACGTTCTTGACTCGTTAACAATTCATCTAATTGCAATTTATCGTTAATTCCCACAAATGACAATGCTTTTCCTTTGTTTTCAAAACGTGCGGTACGACCAATTCGATGAACATAGGTTTCTGTTTTGTCAGGTAAATCATAGTTCACAACTAAAGCAATATCAGCGACGTCAATTCCTCTTGCCGCGACATCGGTGGCAACTAAATGTCTAAAATAGCCACGTTTAAAGTCACTCATCACACGCGTACGATCTTTTTGTTCCATACCACCATGCAACATTTCCACTTGTACACCTAAGCGAGCAATTTCTTTTGTTAAACGTTCAACCATAATTTTTGTATTACAAAAAATAATACTGCTTTCAGGATTATCCACAATAAAAAGGTCTTTAAAGGCCTTCATTTTATCCTCTTCATCCACACGAATAAATTGTTGACGAACATGAGGTTTCGCCTGTTGTGATGGAGCAATTTCAATTAACTTTGGCGAATATAAAAATGAATCAGCTAGTTCTTTAACTGCTTTGGGCATTGTCGCTGAAAATAACGCGGTTGTTCGTGCCGAAGGTAATTCATTTAATATCTCTTCCACTTGTTCAATAAATCCCATCGCTAACATTTCATCAGCTTCGTCAATAATTAACGTCTCAATTTTTGACAAATCAATTGAACCTCTCACAATATGATCAAACAACCGACCAGGTGTTGCAACGACAATATGTGTGCGTTGCTTTAAATTCTTGACTTGTGATTGATAGGAGCTTTTACCATAAAGGGCTTCAACTTTTAAACGTTTGTAGCGCCCGATATTAAATAACTCATCTTTAATTTGCATCGCTAATTCTCGAGTCGGCGTTAAAATCAAAGCTTGTGGTGCGCGCTCTTCCCAGTCGACATTTTGTACCAATGGTATGCCAAATGCTGCTGTTTTTCCACTACCAGTTTGAGATTTCACAATAATATCTTTATTATTTAGTAATAATGGTAAGACTTCTCTTTGAACCGGTGTCGGTTCTGTATACTTCAAAACCGTTAGCGCTTTAACAATCGATTCGTCAAGCTTGTAATCTGAAAATTTATTTTGTTCCATTTTAATTAATACATCCTTTAGTTAAACCAAATTCACAGACCTTGATTCAGTTTATTATTTTCGCTTTAACAGTTTAACACGGTTTTCTGAAAATTACACGAATAAGGGTATTTTCTCATTATCATATAGCAAAATAAATTGACTGATTTCATTTTCCTAGCACTTTTTGGCCCGATGATTAACGTGCCTCTTATCCGATAATTTCCCATTAAACAATTAAAATAACTCTGTGTTTTTTAAGATAATAAGTTCTTTTTGATTGTCTATTCCCTCTGTCGTTTTATCTTTAATACTACCGCACACTCTTTTTCAGAGTAAAAAACACCTTTATATAAAATTCAATCGATTGAAAGAATTTTAGTATAGAGGTGTTTTTCAATAAATTAAATATTTTCTTAATCTTTGGTCGAAATCGCTTTATTTAAGTTCCATTTCTTTATTAACAAATGTGCATCTCCAGTAAACTCAATAAAATCACAACCATTTTTAGGGAAAAAACGTGATGTCATTACATACTCGCCATCATTAATAAAAATTTCTATTGATGATTTATCCATAAACAATTGGATCTTTTCTAACTCCTTCAACTCAATCTGTCGTTTATTTCGTCCAAAGCCTGAAGGGCCATGTTGTAGGGTTAAAACCCCATTATTGTATTGTAACACTGTATCCTCTCGCATTTTAATAGCAAAATTGCCTTGTTCCAATATCTCAATACACATTTCGTAGACTTCTCCCTTCAAAAACTGCTCATTCTTGAGGGATTTTTCATAATGATATTTTTCTTCTCTACAACGTAGTACTTCATATTCTTTCAATGGTTTTTGATATAACTTTCCTTTTGTTACGGTAATTTCTCTAGGCAGTGTAGCGGCATGTTGCCATCCTTTATTCGCTGTAGGATAAGAATATTCTGGCATGGTATCACCAATCCCCATCCAAGCAATTAAAATTCTTCGTCCTTGTTCGTCTTCAAATGTTTGCGGAGCATAAAAATCAAATCCTCGATCAAATTCAATAAATTTCCCCGATTGTTTAAACTTGGCTTGTTGCCAATCGACATTTCCAAGCATGTAACCTGATTGGTAAACATTTTGAAATTCAAAATCCGAGCCATTGACACCTTGAGGCGAAAAGACAAGTACCTCTTGATTATCAACTTCAAAAAAGTCAGGACATTCCCACATAAATCCTAGCGAAAAATCATCCCCAAAGAAATTTCCTTGATAGGACCAGTCATCTAAGTCATTAGACTTAAATAACGGAATTTTCCCTTCATTATCACGAGTTCGTGCACCTAGCAACATCCAATACTCACCATTTTTTTCAAAAACCTTGGGATCACGGATATGATTCGTAAATTCTTTTGGATAGGTAGCGTGAGGAATGACTACTTTTTGGCTATTAATTTTAAATCCATCTTCACTAACAACATGAACGGTATTTTGTTCACGACCACTGAATGTATAGTCATGATCACCTTCTAACTTGACATTTCCCGTATAGAAAAAATGGATTTTACCATCCTTGACTAGCGCGCTACCGGAATAGACACCGTCACGGTCATAAGAATGATTAGGGTATAAAAATATTTCCTCGTCTTGAAAATGGACCAAATCTTTTGATGTTTTATGTCCCCAATGAATCACGTCTTCGCCGGTTGCACTTGCTGGACCATACTGATGATAGAAATGGTATGTACCATTCAATTGGCATAATCCATTGGGGTCATTCATCCAACCTGTCGTCGGCATTAAATGGTAAGCTAGGCGCCAATGATCTTTTTTGATTTTTACTTTTAACTCCTCTTGCTTTTTGGCCAACTCTTGCAAGTATTTACTCATTTCTACCGACATGCATATCTCCCCAATATTTTGTTATTATGCAATTTCTTTAATAATTGCTTTACGTTGTAATTGAACACAAATGAAACCAACAGCAAATGAAATCAAGATGACTAAGATGTATTGAATCATTTTTCCAAAATCACTTGTGTATAGTAGTAAACCTGGGATAAAGGTAATCCCCATTCCTGTTGCAGATAATTGTAAAATATACGTTAACAATCCACCTGCAGCACCACCAACAGCGCCTGAAGCAAAGATTCTTAGCGAACGTAAGTTAACACCAAATAATAGTGGTTCGGTAATTCCAAATAGTGTTGGAATCGCTGCACTAATCGCATTTGATCGTTTAATTTTATTAGTCATTAAAAACGCTGTAGCAATAGCCGCACCAAATTGTCCAGCCATACTCGCCGTTCCTAAAACTTGCAAGACATTTGTACCAGAAGCATTCAACAAGCCAATTTCGATAATACTAATCGAATGATGTAGACCAGTAATTACAATTGCTTGTTGCAAAGCTGAATAAATAATATAACCAATCCCAAAAGGCGCTTCAACCAAGAAAATAATACTACTAATAACTGCAGATTCAGCCGTTTGTAAAATGGGACCTAGAATAAATAGAACCAAAGCTAACGTAATCGTAATCGTTAAGAATGGTGTAATAATTAAATCCATGATTTGTGGTACAAACTTTCTAAGTGTTCTTTCAAGATAAGAAACCAACCATCCCACAATAATAGCTGGGAAAATAGACCCTTGATAGCCAACAATTGAAAGTCCAAATAATTTTAATGGTTCGACACTGCCCCCAGCAACCGCCCAAGCATTAGGTAATTGTGGTGCAACAAGCATTAAACCAACTACAATCCCGATAATTGGATTACCACCGAATTTTTTAGTCGCACTATAAGCAATTAAAACGGGTAAGAAAGCAAAAGCTGTGTCTGTAAGCATTTCAAACATTGATAACCAATCTGCACTAAAATTAACACCTAATTCAAGTAAAAGACCACGAATCCCCATTAATAGTCCTGTTGTTACTAAAGCAGGAATTAAGGGAACTAAAATATCGGCTAGGATTCTTACAACTTTTTGAACGGGACTTAAATTGGCATAGACGTCTTCTTTAAAATTTGATTTATCCTCTTCTCGATCTCCAACAAATGTTGAAAAATCTTGATAGACTTCATTTACTTTTCCAGTTCCAAAAATAAATTGATGTTGCCCTGTATTAAAAAAGTAGCCTTTACTGCCTACAACATTTTCCGCTTTTTCTTTTGACACTTTTTGATCATCTTTGACAATAATTCTTAATCTTGTTGCACAATGCTCAAAATTTTTGATGTTGTCTGCTCCACCAATGGCATCTAATAATTGCTTAATTGTTTCTTCATTTCTCATTTTTCACCCTCCATAAAATAAATCGTTTACATTCGTGACTATAAGTACTGGAACCGGTTCTATAAACAGAGTAACAGGAACCGGTTCCTTTTGCAAGAAAAAAATTAGCAAAAAGTACTTTTTAGAAAAGATCTTTTGCTAATTTTTGATAAATCTACGGTTTAATCCTTACTTCTCGTAAGCGAGCGCGTTGAAGCTTTAATGTTTAATTCATTTTTCATCTCTATCGTTTCAGGAATTTCCTGTGTTTTTAGGAGCTTTCTCAAATTGTCCATTGCATAAATCCCTAGTTCCCAGTAAGGATATGTGACCGTTGTAATTGCTGGATTCACATAATTTGTCGATTCGTAGCCACCAAAACCACTAAGTGAAAAATCTTCAGGAACTTTATATCCTAGCTCATAAGCCGCTTTTAAAACAGCAATCGCGATATTATCAGTCGCGCAAGCAATGTACGTTGCTTGTGTATTCTTTAAAAACTTAAGCGCCTTTTGGTAGGTATCTTTTTTTGAAAAGGTTGTTTCAATCGTTTGGACTGTAGCTCCGTTTTTTTGAGCCTCTTCAATAAACCCATTTTTTCGTAAAACGCCCACCGCATAATCTTTAGGGGTTACACCGACAAACAAGATTTTCCGGTGTCCTAAGGCTAACGCGTGTTCCGCCATTTTTTTTCCAGCTTGATAGTCGGCGTGAACAATTGAATGCACCCCTTTTATTTCTTGTCCCAACACCAAGATTGGAATCGACGATTGTCGGACTTTCTCCGCCAATGCATCGTTCATTTCTCTTCCGAAAATAATAATTCCTGCGACTTTTTGCTTCGTAAGCATGTCAATATTTTCTGCTTCACGTGCATCGTCTTGATTGGAGTTCGTAATAATCAGCTGATACCCTCTTTTATGTGCCTCCTCGTCAATCCCCCCTAAGACATTGTTCGTTGAAGGTGAATTTAAACGAGGAATGATTACACCAATCATGTAGGTGTGTTGCGCTTTCAAGCTTCTTGCAAAAGGATTCGGTCTATAGCCCGTCTCATTAATTACCTTCTCAATCTTAAGTCGTGTCGCCGCGCTCACTTGACCATTATTCAAATATCGAGAAACGGTGCTCTTAGCAACACCAGCCAATTCAGCGATATCATTTATTGTCACCATTTATGTTCCTGCTTTCTGACATACTTTAGCATCACTCGCTTTAAGTAGCCCTTGCTATAACATTCATAGTATAGCAAATCCTCATTTTTTTGTCTGCTTTCTAAAAAAGAAAAAAGAAGCAACCATCGTCACTTCTTTTTTCCTATCTTGTTTACGTTAAATTAATTCCGATACATCTTCAATTCTAAGAAAAAGTCGTTATAGATACCGATATACTCAGCACCTAAGTTTTCATAAACTTCTAAGCGTGACACCAGTTCATCGCTCGGATAGAATTGTTCATCTTCTGTAATTTCAGGTGGTAGAAGTTTTAAAGCTTCTTTATTTGGCGTAGAATAACCGATATATTCAGCATTTTGAGCCGCAACTTCTGGTTTTAAGAGGAAGTTGATAAAATCATACGCACCTTCTACATTTTTCGCATTATGGGGAATCACGATATTGTCAAACCATAAATTTGATCCTTCTTCAGGAATCACATAATGCAAATGTTCATTTTCATACATCATGTCTGCTGCTTCACCTGAAAAAGTAATCGCGACAGGACTTTCTTCATTAATCATATACATTTTGATTTCATCCGCAACGAGCGCCTTGATGTTTGGCATCAAGCTACGTAATTGCATCACGGCTTGATTTAGTTCAAAGTTACTCTTACTATTTAATGAGTAACCAAGACGATTCAGACCAATTCCAATCACTTCACGTGCACCATCAATCATCATGATGCTGTTACGTAATTCTGGATTCCATAGATCACTCCATTTAGTCATATCATCACCATCGATGAATTTATCATTATAGACAATCCCTAACGTTCCCCAAAAATAAGGAATGGAATATTGATTTCCTGGATCAAAACTCATATCCAAGAAACGTGGATCGATATTTTCAATACCTTCAATCCGACTATAATCAATTTTTTGAACGAGGTTTTCTTCCATCATTTTTTCGATCATATATTCACTGGGAATGGTTAAATCGTATGAAACGCCACCTTGTGCTAACTTGGTAAACATCGCTTCATTTGAATCAAATGTCTCATAATTAACTTTATAGCCATATTCTTTTTCAAACTGTTTTAATAAGTCAGGGTCAATGTAATCGCCCCAGTTATAAATATTTAAGACTTTGGCACCAGCCATTCCGCTACTTTTTTCAAGCTGTTGTGCTCCGAAAAACAAAAGCAGAATAATCGCTAGAATTCCAATAATTAACGATTGTAATTTTTTCATCGGATTTGTGCCACCCCTCTTGTTGCAATTTTGCCTTTTCTTAATTTTTTCGGCACATTGTCTTTACTAATAAAGTAATAGCCAATTACTAAAATCATTGAGAATAAGAAAACGAGGGTGCTTAATGCGTTAATTTCTAAACTGATTCCTTGACGGGCTCTTGAATAAATTTCAACTGACAACGTACTAAAGCCATTACCAGTCACGAAGAAAGTTACCGCAAAATCATCTAAAGAGTAGGTAAATGCCATGAAGTAACCGGCAATAATTCCTGGTGATAAAAAGGGTAAAATAATCCGTTGAATCACTTGGAAATGATTTGCTCCAAGATCAAGTGCAGCATCAACCATTGAATCGTTCATCTCTCTTAATTTTGGTAGAACCATCAAGACAACGATTGGAATACTAAAAGCAATATGCGAGAGTAAGACACTCGTAAACCCTAAGTTGAAATTACGGATAAAACCGCCTAACGTTGTAAAGAAAATCAAGAAACTCGCACCAATAATAACATCCGGTGAAACAAGTAAAATATTATTTAAACTCATAAAAATATTGCGCATCCGACGTTTTTTAGTGTAATAGATTCCCATAGCCCCAAATGTCCCAATAATTGTTGCAATTAAGGCTGATAAAAAGGCTAAGAAAAAGGTATCTAATACAATAATTAACAATCGAGTGTCTTCAAAGACTGACTGATAATGTTCCCAAGTAAACCCGGTAAATTCATTCATCGTACCACCTGCGTTGAATGAATAAAAAACTAGATACAAAATCGGTGTATACAATAAGATAAAGACCACTGTTAAATAAAGACGTGACCAAATTTTACTCTTCATCATTTTTTACCACCTTTTCCTTTCTCACCTGTTAAAAGCATGACTAGGAACATCGCGATAATTAAAATAACTCCAATTGTTGAACCCATCCCCCAGTTTTGTGTCACTAAGAAATGTTGTTCAATCGCAGTCCCTAAAGTAATCACTCGGTTTCCACCAATTAAACGCGTTAACATGAAGAGAGAGAGTGATGGAATAAAGACGGCTTGCACGCCACTTTTGACACCATTTAATGACAACGGGAAAATCACACGGCGAAAGGTTTCGAAAGAATTCGCACCTAAATCACGACTGGCACTGATCAATGACGGATTCATTTTTTCAAGCGCATTGTAAATTGGAATAATCATAAATGGTAATTCAATATACGTTGCAACCGTTAAAAAGCTCACGTCTGTAAACAGAATTTGCTTGGCTCCGATTCCAAAGAATGAAAGGAAACCATTTAAACTGCCATGAATCCCAAAAATTCCGATGAAGGCATAGGCTTTTAATAGTAAGTTAACCCATGTTGGCAAAATAATCAGGAGGAGCCATAAATCACGATGTTTTAATTTTGTTAAAAAATAAGCAGTCGGATAACTAATGACTAGTGTGATTATAGTTATTAAAAAAGCATACCAAATGGAGTTAAACGTCATCGTTAAATATTTTCCAGAGGCAAAATACGTCTGATAATTTGCTAAGGTAAACTGACCATTCATATCAAAGAACGATTGATAAACAATCATTAATACTGGTGCTAATACGAAGAGTAGCAACCATAATAGATAAGGAACCGCATAAATGCGTCTTACTTTTGTCATTTCTTCCCTCCTACTCTTCGTAACTTTCAAGACGTGCGTCAAAGTCTTCTTCAGACTCATTAAAACGCATGACGTGAATATCTTCTGGTTCAAAGAATAAGCCAACTTGGCTACCTTCAACCGCTTTACGAGTGGAGTGAACCATCCATTCATTCCCATCTTGGTCATAGCAGATGATTTCATAGTGCACACCGCGGAACAATTGTGTGTCGACACGAACGACTAATTTGCCTTTATCAACGGTGGTTAGTGACAAGTCTTCTGGACGAATCACAATTTCTACTGGTTCATTCGGGCGCATACCACCATCGACACATTCAAATTGTTTTCCAACAATTTCAACTAAATAGTCTTCAATCATCGTACCTTTAATAATGTTACTTTCGCCAATAAAATCAGCAACGAATTTATTAATCGGTTCATCATAAATATCAACAGGTGTTCCACTTTGAATAATCTCGCCATGATTCAAGACGAAAATCTCATCACTCATTGCTAGTGCCTCTTCTTGATCGTGTGTGACGAAGATAAAGGTAATCCCTAGACGCTGTTGCAACTCGCGTAATTCATATTGCATATCGGTACGTAATTTTAAATCAAGTGCCGATAATGGCTCATCTAATAGTAAGACTTTTGGTTCATTAACAATCGCACGGGCAATTGCGACACGTTGACGTTGTCCGCCAGACATCTCACTAATTTCACGGTTCTCATAGCCACCCAAACGAACTAAGCGTAAAGCTTCTTTGACTTTTTCTTGAATTTTATTTTTTGGTAATTTTTTAATTTTAAGGCCGAATGCCACGTTTTCAAACACATTCATATGTGGGAATAGTGCATAATCTTGAAAGACAGTGTTTACTTGGCGTTGATTCGCAGGCACGTCGTTAATGCGTTTTCCTTCAAAAAACACATCTCCTTGGGATGCCTCAGAAAACCCTGCAATTATCCTTAATATTGTTGTTTTACCACAGCCCGAGGGCCCAAGTAACGTATAGAACTTTCCTTCTTCTATTTCAAAATTGACGCCTTTTAAAATCACATCATCGTCAAATCGCTTCACTACATCCGTAAATGAAATGATCGGTTTTCTCATTTTGTATCTTTCCTCCCAATGGTAGATTATATGCTCTTTTATACCCGTTTTTTCGTTTAACTGTTAGTCTTTCGAACTGTTCGTTTTTTTTGATTTCAGACCAGAACATACTTGTTAAGAATATGGTTTTTCACATAGAAATACAAGTAATATTTCTTTTTTTCGCTATTTTCCTCAAATGAGCCAATATATGGTATGATAAAAATAATTTAAAATCACTATTTACATATTAAGTCTTGTGGTATTAAGTCAAGTGATAAGTAGATTTGTTTTCATTGCTTTCATAGATTTTAGGC
>NZ_JBHSGT010000003.1:0-24624 GCF_042654605.1 Enterococcus eurekensis | reverse complement strand
ATTGACCATAAAATGAAACAGATGATTGATAAAATTTAGCCCTTTATAAAAGGTATGAATTATTCAGGATAGTAATTTCTAGTTAATAATTTAAAAAAGGGGGTAATATTTTGGATAAAGGGATAGTCATTTTCAAAAAAACTAAAGAAAAAATTATAGATATTATCGAATCTTTAAAAAGTAGTAGTTATGAGGTTACTCAAAATTCAAAAAATAAAACTACTGGAATATATATGATCTATATCGACGGATTTGAAAGTAATGAAGTTCTTCCAATATACATCGGAAAATCAATAGATATACAAAAAAGGTACAAACAACACTATACTGAATTGCTCGCTTTAAATCGATTAAGCTATGAAGAATATAAAAAATACTTTTTTTTGAAAAATACTTCTTTTTATGATGGTCATTTTAAAACAAGTAAGATATTTAAGTATATGGTTGAAAATCAAAAGACTCTAAAAGATTTTCATATGATTATATTAGAACAAACTGATGAATCAGAGTTAGATTTTAAAGAAAAAAAATACATAAACGAATTTAACTCCTGCTATTTTGGGTTTAATCAACTTAATTCACTTACAGACTTGATAAACTTACAAATGACTAAATCTAAACACAGTGAAAAAGATATAGTTAATTATCTAGATGTAGTTAACCATGATATTTATTCTTGTAAAATTTATCAAAACTATGGGTATACATCTTTTAATTATCTATATGCTATGCCTAAAGAGATAAAAGATACGTTTAAACTAGCTTTAGAGGACTTTAGTTGGCTTGAAAATGATATAACAACTATTGAAAAAAAAATATTACATCTAAGCAGGCAATTAGGGGACCGCAGTATGCGATCTCAACTAAAGGCAAGGAAGAGTATGCTAAAATTAAGGCAAACTAAACTGGAATCAGAAAAACAATTTGAAGTTTTTTATAATGAAAAGTTAGAAAACGATTTCAAAATAAAAAAAATATATAATGAAGTTTATAAACAAATACAAACTCGAAATAAGGATCAAATAATTTCAGTAGAATCATTCAACGAATACTACTTTCCACGATATTTTGAGACAAATTTAATACAGTCCTTTAGGGATGAAGATATATATAAGGCATTTGTAAAAAAAGAAAACTACAAAAGTGAATATACGGACGCTTGTGAAAAGTTTCAAAAACTTCGTAGTATCAATAATAAAGAACTATATACAAAAATATTTCCTGAAAATACATATAAACGATTCCCATTAAAAGATAATTATCAAAAAAAAACTATTCAACTATTAGAAGACTACCAAAAAGAAAATACGTGTTATATTAATATTTTTATATCGAACAATGCGAATAATAGAAGTATAGACATTGAAAAACAGCCTGATATCTTAAATATTACGTATACTTATACTGATAAAGATGGAATCAGTTTAAATAAGGACTGTTTTATAAAAAGCAAAATAACAAGTAATAAAATTTTTTTAGACTATATCGAAAAAAATTTTTATGATCCATACGCTTTTAGACGTCAACCTTTTACTATAACGATGATAGACGACGGCTATATTTCTAATAGTTTCATATCAACATTAGCTGAATATAAACATGGGATAAATGATTACACTGTAACTCAGCATGAATTATTAGAGTTAGATTTAGTTTTAAATCAAATAGAAAAATTAATAAATGTTGACACTAGGTTCAAGATTTCTATTTCAGAATCTTATAATTGCCTTAAACAATGTTTTACAACTAAACAGTTACAGAATGAATTTGTATCAAAATTAGTGACAAATAAACTTTTAAAAATCAAAAAACAGCGTATTACTAACAAAAAAGTTACCAATAAAGCAAAGTTAGTAGTAAAAAAAAGTATAGTACACCCTAAAATTAGTAGAGCAGAAAGATATATAGAAAAAGTTAAAAACAAATCTAATGGTAGTATTGAAGTATCCAATTATATATCAAGTAAAGAAAAAGTAACCGCTCTATGTAGAACATGTGGGCATATTTGGTACATAAGAAGTGATCATTTACTAGCTAGAACATATTGTCCAAAGTGCTCTGCAAATAAAAACTAATTTTTAAAATCCGAGTCTAAAATTTAACAATGTTTCGCTGATTTCATCCTCATTGATACCGATATAGCGTTTCGTGATTTTCTCGCTGCTATGACCAAATATTTCCATCAGTGTAGCCACGTCTTTGGTTTTCTTGTAATAGTGGTAACCAAACGTCTTCCGCAGCGTGTGCGTCCCGATATCGTCTCTTCCTAAGAGCTTAGCGACCTTTTGAAACATCTGATAGACCGTATTCACTTCCACATGTCCACCCTTGGTGCTAGGAAACAAATAATCATCTGCTGCCAGATCTTTCGTGTACTCCTGGATTAAGTCCTGCAGACTACTCAAATATAAAATTCGGGTTTTGCCTGTTTTTTTCTCGACAATACGGGGATTTTTTGAGGAAATCAGGTCTTGTTTCTTTAATTTAACGATATCGGACATGCGCAAACCGCTATTAATGCCGATCAAAAACAGAAAAACGTCTCGATCTGCGTTTTTATTGCGCCTTAAACAGAATAAAAAGTCGTTTATTTCTTGTCGCGTTCTTAATGGTTGGACGTTGTAACTCATTTAAAAGCCCTCTCCTCTCACAAAAGTGATACATGATTTTGTTTAGTATACCATATAATCATGTGTTGGAGGGTGGTGTGAAAAAAGAACCCTATTAAAACAGGATTCCCGATACACGTTTTTATGTAAAATAGTGTATCCTAAAATAAAAAAAGGGTTTGTCTTATTATGACAAACCCTTTTTTTTATTAAGTCGCAAAGACTGATATAATAACGTTGCAATTGAGATTTGCTAAAGATATGTGAGCTTGCAATTTTTAATTGCTAGGAGACCTTTTCAAAACACATTATTCTAAATTTGGGAGATAAATACAATGCTAAATGAGATTTTAAAAGAAAAAAGAAAAGAATTTGATCTAACTCAACAGAATGTTGCTGATCATTTGAATGTCACACGACAAACAGTGTCAAGTTGGGAAGTTGGGAAAAGTTTCCCTGATATTTCAACATTAATTAAAATCAGTGATTTTTATCAATTATCTTTAGATTATATGTTAAAGGGGGATGTCAATCTTATGAAAAAAATCAAAAAAGATACAAATGATTTAAAAAAATATCAAAATATAAAAGAGATTTTAAAGATAATTTGTTATGGCTTACTCATCATAGCTTTCTTTTATTTAGCTGGACATGCAATTGGAAAAGGTTGGGCTTACTATACTCAATAAATTATGATTAGGAAAAAAGAATATATACTTTATACTTCTCAGAATAAATTTTAAGCTAATATATCTTTTTTATTAAAGAAATAATACGTTATAGACAATAAGAAAACAAGGTAAAGACTATTTAGTATTAAAGAAAAAGAAAGCGTCATACCTTCAACTGAAGGATTATTACCTGGTAAGTAGTTCGTCAAATTCCAATTAGCCATCAACAAATATTTGGCTAGCTCTGTTTTAGTAGATAAATAGGCCATTAATGGCGGTCCTAAAAATAATAAGCCTAATGTTGTACCTAAAGATAAAGACGTGTTTCTACTAATCGTCGAAAGAGTAAAAGCAATTGTCGCAATGATAATGAGATAAACAATATTACTCGCTAGTATTCCTAAAAAATACATCCAAAAATTAGAATGCATATACGTTCCATCTGATGATAGATAAACATATTCAGTAGTCGAATTGATTTCAGAAGTAAACAGTGCAACTACAATTGTGCCTATGTATAAACTCATATAGTAAGTCACGGTTATTAGCAGTGTAGCAATATACTTAGAAGTTAATATTTTTGATCGAGAGTACGACCGTATAAGCAATAGTTTTATCGTTCCCATTGAAAATTCTTTCGAAACCATAGCGCTTGCTATAATCGTAACAAAAATACCTATCAGTAAATTCAACCTAGATGTACCTACTAAAGATTTATAAAGATTGTTGTTAGATGTTGGCTTAATGCCTTCTTTTAAGTGATAGTTTAATCTTTCTATTTCATCTTGATTATCGCTGGCTGTAAGTTTATTAACAAATGACACCTCTGATTCACTAGTCAATAGTTTGGTATTTGCTTCCTCTAAGGTAGTAATTTGATTTGCTGCTTGATCTTTCCAGTCATTGCCATACGAAATATCCTCAAACGCTGCTTCATCATTAAATAATACTGGCATTAGGCTTAGCAAGGCAGCTGCTCCTAAAATAATAATCAACGTTATGTAGTTATTTTTTCTAAAAAAAACTTTATTCCATTCATTGATAACAAGATTTAACATAGTTTACTCCTTCTTATTTCAGTGTAAGATTCATAAATTTATCTTCTAATGTATTTTCTTTTGATTCGATACTATAAATAGCGATATTATTTTCAACAAATAAGTTAATGATATTTGGGATTTCCACATTTGAAGCAGCTAATTGAAATTCAAGTAACTCATCTCTCACTTGGCTAGTTAGTTGGTATTCTTTCGCTAATAATTCTTGAGCTTTATCAATAGGCGTTACCTTGAGTTGATAATTTCTATGATCCGTTTTTTCTTTTAAATTTTCAATCGCTATTAATTCACCTTCTTTAATGATTGCGACTCGATCACACATTAATTCGATTTCACTAAGAATATGACTCGATACGATTACTGTAACCCCTTTTTCGTGAGCTAATTTTTGGATATATTGTCTCAATTCTTTTATTCCTGCAGGATCTAACCCGTTAGTTGGTTCATCCAATATTAAAACTTTTGGCGTATTTAATAAAGATTGGGCAATACCTAACCGTTGTCTCATTCCTAAAGAATAGGTTTTAACTTTATCGTTTATTCTGCTTTTTAAATTTACAAACTCGATAACCTCATTTATTTTTTCGGGTGAGATATCTTGGTGCATTCTGCTAAAGTATTTCAAGTTTTCTAATCCCGATAAAAAAGGATACATTTCGGGATTTTCGACTATTGCACCAACATTTTCTAAAGCTTCTTTATGATTCGTTTGCACATCATGACCACAGATTTTTACGCTACCCGCAGTTATATCAATTAGACCAACAATCATTCTAATGGTCGTTGTTTTCCCAGCTCCATTAGGTCCGAGAAGTCCAAATACTTCTCCTTTTTTTATATTAAGAGATAAATCTTTAATAATCTTTTTTTTACCAATAGTCTTACTTAAATGATTTATTTCT
This sequence comes from Enterococcus eurekensis, assembly GCF_042654605.1. Taxonomy (NCBI): domain Bacteria; kingdom Bacillati; phylum Bacillota; class Bacilli; order Lactobacillales; family Enterococcaceae; genus Enterococcus; species Enterococcus eurekensis. Next base: position 19,384 of record NZ_JBHSGT010000003.1, on the reverse strand, counting down.
ACATTAAATTCCATAGTATCTCCTTTGTCTTTTAGTAATTGTTTAGTTATCATTCTTCCGTATTAATTTCTATCCTCCTTATAAGCAATACCTTATTATCTACTTTATAGCCTTTATTTAAAAGAACTTACTGGTTTACATAGTAGCAACCAAGGTTGCTACTATTATTTATTGCCTTACTTTATCTAATTTAGTACCTTAAATTAAACAACCTCATGTACTCGTAGCTATTGCATATTTTGTTGGTCTTTTGCTTTCATTTTATCTAGTTCTCTACTTAGTTCTTTTTGCTTTTTCTTATAACCCATTTCCCAAAAAGAACTAAGAACCGCTAAACCGATAAAAGGCCTAAATATATCGCTTATAGAAAATTCTAACGTTCCATTCATTAGAAACCATATATTAAAACCAATAAAAACTATTGGAAAAATCCATCCTAAAACTTTATGTCCGTTATATCCAAAATAAGATTGTGTGATTCCAATTATTACTACAAAAATTAATCCAATGATATATATCCAATACATACTTACACCCCTTTCTTATAGTTGTTTATACTTTCGTTAGCGCCATCTAAACTAATGTTATCTTCAATAACCATTTGCACAACTGAGCTTACAAAAGAATTGCTTTCTTGATCAGAATACAACTTAACGTTATTTATTATTCGATCTAATCTTAGTCTTGCTGTTTGATAACTGATATCACATATTTTGCTAATCCGTTTTAACGAATTATGTAATTCCAAATATGTAAAATTATTACATACTTTGTTGATCCTTTGCTTTCATTTTATCTAATTCTTTATTTATTGCCTTTTGTTTTTTTTCATAACCGTTATTCCAAACACCGGCCAGAGTAAATAAGACAAGTAAAGGCATTAAAATATCTCTCACAGAAAATGTCATTGTTCCTTTTATTATAAAATAGATAACAAGTCCTATAAAAATGACAGGAAGAATCATTCCTAATTTTTTATAATCTCTGTATCCAAAATAATATTGTAAACATCCTAATGTTACTAGACCAATAAAACTACTAATATATACCCAATCCATAATTATACCTCTTTCTTATATTTTTTTATAATCTCATTAGCGCTATCTAAACTAATTTTATCCTCGATAACCATTTGCATAATTGAACTTACAAACGGATTATTTTCTTGCTCAGAATACAATTTAACTTTATTGATTACTCTATCTAGTCTTAGTCTTACGGTTGGATAACTGACATCATATACTTTTGCTAGTTCTTTTAATGAACCCGACGCTAATATAAGCTGTCTAATAAACTCTTTTTCTTCATTTTCTAAGTAATCAAACCAAGGATTACTTTCCATATAAAAGCCTCCTTTTTAATTATTGTCCATTATAACTTTAACATAATAATCAATAAAGTTAAAGTGAATATTAACTTTATTGATTATTATAATTTAAAAAGAAGCAATCCTAATTTAGAATTGCTTCTTTTATGGATACACGACTTTATCTAATTTCATGTATTAAAAGCAACCTATTAATTCAAAGTAATGGGTTGTTTCTTTGTCATCTTATAACAAAATAAAATTAAAAAATATAGAAAATAACTATTATGCTTTACAATCTAGATTCTATTTGGTATAACTAACTTGTAAAACATACTAGATGATGGGAGGGATGGCATGGATAATAAAATAAACTCTCAAATGTTGAAAGGAATTTTATCAGGTAGCATTTTACTTTTACTTTATCAAGAAGAATTATACGGTTATAAACTGAGCGAAAAACTTACTAAGTTTGGCTTTACTGATATTCCTAAAGGGACAATCTATCCTCTTTTGCTCTCACTGGAAAAAAAAGAATTGATAAAAGGGACCTTGCGTGATTCTGATACAGGTCCAAAAAGAAAATATTATTCTCTTACCGAAAAAGGGCTAATAGAAAAAAATGAATTTACAGTGCAATGGAATAAGTTGAAAGAAAGTGTTGATAATCTGGTAGAAGGAAGTGAATGAATTGAAAGAAAAAGAATTGATTGAGACAAATGCTGTCTTACAAGAATCGTTGACAAAAGAAAACGAAAAATACTATGGAAACTTACTTATTTATATTAGAATAATGGCTTTTTTCAGAGATGTGAAAAAAAGCGAAGAATTATTATTAGAAGTTTTAAGGGATATTTTAGATGCTCAAGAACAAGGTCTTTCCGCAGAAGAATATTTTGGAGAAAATCCAAAAAAAGTCGCTGACGACATTATTAAACAGCTGCCTATTAATCTTTTAGATACTGTAAAAATAATTCTAATTGCTTTAGCAAGCTATAGTATTTTTAGTATTTTACCTAAAATTATTTTTCCAGATGAAGACCTAGATATTGGAAGTCTATTAATAAGCGGATTCTACTGGACTGTTATGGTTATTTTTGCTCTATGGCTTTTAGGGATTAGCTTATATCGATTTAAAGACAAATTATCTAAACTAGTTTTACTTTTATTAGTTGGATTAGGCGTCTCAGTTGGCTTTTATATAAGTTTTGTAGTATCTACATCATTCAAAGTAAATCTTAGTGGAAATTTAGGCATAGTTACCATCATTCTTATATCTGGAATAGTTCTCTATCTGTTTTATAAAGAAAAGGATAAAAAATTATGGGCACCTTTTCTTCCGTTTATAGTTACTTATGGTATTTTGGGAATTCTTACTAGAATAGACATTTTTTCAGAATTATTAAGTTCAAAAGAAGGTAAAATAGGTGTAGGTGTTATTTTAGGAATCTTACTTCTCCTTCAATACGTATTCATTTACTTAACTAGCAAACAATTAAACAAATAATTTTTCTGATAACTTTAAAATAACTGTAATGTAATAATTTTTAAGAAAAGATAAAAAAAGAACCTTGATTTATCAAGGTTCTTTTTACACTATTCTATCTAATTACATGTATGAATTAAACATCGATAGTTGTATAAATGGTAATCATAATGGATTCATTTCATTCAATCCTTATTTATCAAGTGAATAATATTACTTTGATTTTTGTAACCAACCAATTGATTAAGAATATTAGGTCTTAGGTCCTTTATGACATCTAAAGTTTCCCATATAATATCTTGGTTGCTGTTATCTATACCAGAATATTTTTTTCTTTTTTTTATTTTACCTTTGTAAACAAAAAGAAATTCATGAAAATCTTTTTTTGACTGTTTTTCTAGGAAGAAATTTTCAATTATTGAAAATAATTCTATTTCGTAAAGTTCTTCCCCGGTTTCTTCTAAGACTTCTCGTTTTATTGCTTCAATAGTAGTCTCAGAGAATTTTACTCTTCCACCAGGTAAAGAAATTATTCCACTAGGAAATTTGGAAACGAGTATATTGTTCCGACTTTCTATCCATGCTGCTACTCTAATATTTAATTTTCCTATATCTGTATTTAATGTTAGATCCATATTAAATTACTCCTTTAGGGTATCAGTTCTTCATTAACTGCTTAGCTGCATGATATAAAGATTCTTCTATATTCATTATTTTCCTCACTAACCCTTTTTAGATAAAATAGGATTCTGATTTTATTATTATGTAGGATCAGAAAGCTTTTAAAAATCTTTTTTGAGATTTATCAGATGTATAACCGATGGCCTCATAAAATTTATGTGCTTGTGTTCTTTTTTCTCCTGAATTTAGTCTTATTCCTTCAAAATTTCTTTTTTGTGCTTCCTCTTCAAGGGAAATCATTAGTTGTTTACCAATTCCTTTTCGGCTAAATTTTTTATCTACCGCAAGAGCTAATACATTAAACATAGGCAGTGAATACAGGCTTTCATACACTTCAGCATGAAGGTATCCGGCTACTTCATTGGTTATATCATCTTCATAAATTAGAAAATAGTGGTGTTGATCCTTGATTAGTTTACCTAATTGGTGATGAGTTAATTCCAATGGAAAATCATATCCTAATTGTTCCGTATTGATTTTCTTTAAGGTTGCTGCGTCTGTTAATTCAATTGGTCTTAAAATAATAATCACTCCTTAATAGTAAATGAATTCATTTATCGCTTTACTACGTAGCAAACTATATAGATAGTAAGCGTGTCTACCAGTTGCTTAACTCTTTTTTCTAAGATTAATGATGCTCATAAGGCATAGAATTATTATCAAGATTAAAAGGATCTGGACAACTATAGGTCGGCTGGATAAAAATAGACTACTTAGTAAGCTTAACACTGATATGACTGCGAAAATGCCTGTAAATTTAGAATGCATAAAATTCCTCCGTATAAATATTTTTGATTGAAATCATATGTTTTCTTATTCATTTAAACATACGTTTTTTAAAAAGAAAAATCAATATTGTATTAGTTTGTAGACTATATCTTTATTAAACTTTAGAGGGAGGTGTACTCCTCTTTTTCTGTTTAAACAACATTTATTTAAAGATGAGATGTCATTACTATCCGAATCAGCAGATGTGATTTTAAGGTTTCCATTCCGTTCATATCAGTTGGTTAACTTAGGTAGTCAACTTATCGCTTTTTTTTGTGACAGCTGGTTGGCTAGGATTGATTCCCTAAGAATTGAAAATTTTATTATCAATGAAAATATTTATATGGGACTTTACTTTTTGAATGTCAGGATGAAACAATAAGTCTTTCTATATTTTTAATACACGATTCTAAGCAATTTCATGTATTTATAAAGCAGAAACTGAGTTTGTCACATTAAGAATTGAGTAAAACTCAAGGTATAATTTAAAATAAAATCTTTTAAAATTAACTATTTGATCAAATAGTTAATTTTTTATTTTCCAAATATGGAAAGCAAGCTTGACACAGAATTATAAAAATGGTACTATTTTAATGTAAAGTAAGGTTTACATTAATTAAGGGAGGTCTTGTAACTTGTGAAAAATAACCTAGAAGAATTAAGAAAACAGAAAGGTATTAATCAAGAGGATCTAGCTGACACTTTAAAAGTTTCTCGACAAACGATTAGTTCACTGGAAAATGGTCGATACAATCCATCAATTATTTTAGCAATTAAAATTGCTCGTTATTTTGAGAAACCCGTTGAAGAAATTTTTATATATGAGGAGGATAAAAATGAAAAAAAATAAAGTTTTTGGATATACTATGATTGCATTATCTATTGTATCGTTAATCATTCTAATTTTAGGTAGAAGCTCTTTTAGTAGAAATATAGAAATAGTATTAACCCTTATGTTCTCATCATTTTTCAGTATAGGTTTAGTTACTGTTAAGCATAATGCTCTTATGATAAATGATAAAGACTATTCTGTAGAGGTAGAAGATGAAAGAAACAAGTTAATAAAAGAAAAAACAGGGAATATAGCTAATCTAATAAATATAGCTTTGTTAGGAGCAATAACTGTTGTATTTATAGCGTATGATTATATAATCCCAGCAATAATTACTGGTGTCTTTATCTTTTTACAACCAGTTATGATGATTTTCATTTCAAATTATTTAGAAAAAAAAATATAATCTAGTGGGTTTGTCACAATGCTAATTGAGTCAAACTCAACTAGAATATAAATTTCAGTTATGATATTTTAATCGAATAAAAAACTTAAGAAAAGAGTTGAAAATATGAGTAAAGAAAAGAAAAAGAATAAACGCTTTGAAATCATTGAAAATCAAGGATTTGAGCCAACTTATAATGTGATTAGAGATAATGAAACAGGCGTTTTATATATAGCATATAATTCAAATTTTGGCGTAGGTATAACTGTATTAGTTGATCAGAATGGAAAACCGTTAGTAGATAATGATTTTTAAAACACTTCATTAAATCATATCAATTAGCACATAGAAATTTAATAAATAATTTTTACTGAGTTTGTCTTAATAGCAATTGAGTAAAACTGAAAGAAAGTTAAGGAGAATTTAAAATGGATTTTATTTATGAATTAATATTTTTAGGACTTACAGATACAACTCAAAATTCAAAAGTTCCTAGACCTATTCGTATTGTCGCAGCTATTTTGGTAAGTATTATATTCATAATATCTATCATAACTCTTGGAATATATGTAGTTGTTGCTGTAGATCAAGGAATACTTAAAAGATTAATTAGTGCTTTTTTGTTATTAGTAATTGCTGGATATTACATATATCTTTTAAAAGCTATTACAAAAACAAATAAGAAATATTTAAATAAGAATAATGATTAGCCCATAAACATGGATATAGTAGTTTAGCAATTGAAATTTGCTAAAAAAATTCAAGATTGCAAATTTCAATTGCTAGGATATTTCTTCAAAATATATTAATCTAAAATTAGGAGATAAATAAATATGCTAAGTGAGATTTTAAAACAAAAAAGAAAAGAATTAGGTTTAACTCAGCAATATGTTGCAGATCATTTAAATGTGACACGACAAACTGTATCAAATTGGGAGATTGAAAAAAGTTATCCAGATATTCCAACCTTGATAATGGTTAGTGAATTTTATCAATTATCTTTAGATTATATGTTAAAGGGAGATGTCAATCTAATGGAAAAAATCGAAAAAGATACAAATGAATTAAAAAAATATCAAAAAACAAAAGAGATTTTAAAAATGATTTGTTATGGGTTACTCATCGTAGCTTTTTTCTATTTAGCTGGATATGCAATTGGTAAAGGTTGGGCTCACTATACTCTATAAATTACCTAGATTCTACGTCAGTACTTCAAAAAGCATAATCAAAGCCTTGATAAATATGCGTTCCTTCTAAATTCAGCTTTCACCCATTGGGTGAAAGAAAAGTGCTCAAAAATATGTTAAATTATCAGCTTTTATGGTTTTGGCTTGAATTGAAGCAAGCGGTGTTGTAAATTTATCAAGGTATAGAATTATATAGATAAGCCCTAATTAAGAAATTTACAAGGAGTGAGTATATGGAATATCCTTTACTAAAAAATCAATTACCATCATCAATTAAAAAAGTCTGGAAGAAGACCAGCATTATCACTTTTGTTATTGCCTCTATTATAGGCCTTGTCAGTTTAGGTGTGTTTTTCTATTTTGAAAACTTGACAAGGTTTTGGCAGTGGCTTATCGGTATTTATTTCGCAATCGTTCTTATTATATTTTTATTGAATTTTTTCCTGATTGCATATCGATATAATTATTTTCGATATGAAATGACCGAAAAAGAAATCATTTTCCAAAAAGGCTTTATTTTCCGATCGATTACATCTGTTCCTTTTTCAAGGATACAACATATCGAGACGGAGCAAGGACCTCTTTTAAGACAGGAGCAATTAATGGAACTAATTATCCATACCGCAGCAACAAACCACCAGATTGCTGGTTTATCCATGAAAGAAGCACAACAGCTTCGTCAGAGTCTCCTCGTTAAAGTAGAGGAGGTAACAGAAGATGACAACTAAACGTCAGCGATTTCATCCTTCGGTGATTTTAGTTTATTTTATTAGAAATATACGCAGCTGGATATTTCTTATTTTCCTACTTTTCATTAACAATAACAGCTTTTTCTATAATGCATTAGCTCTAGGTGGAATAGTTCTTTTTGTCTTGATCACCAGTTTAGTGAAGTATTTTACGCATACGTACCAAATTTCCCCAGAAAGAATTATTGTTTATAGGGGACTTCTTAAAAAACGGGAAACCGATATCTCCTATGATCGTATTCAGACAATCAAGCAACGCCAATGGTTTTTCTTTAAACCTTTTAATGTAGTAGAAGTGCTAATTGAAACGGCAAGTACCTCACCAGGTGAAGCTGAAGCTTCTTTAAGTGCAGTTGACCACTCACTAGTAGATACGATTGAACAGTATCGAAATAAAGAGTATAGTCATGAAAATACCGAAGAGAATGAGCAAGGAGTTGAAAAAAATAAGATTCACTTTGCTCTTTCTAATAAGGATATTACCCTTTACGCTCTTACAGATGCTAAAGCCATTTTAATTTTGCTTGGAATATTCACGTTTATAACAGAATGGATTCCTGAAGAAATGTTTACTGAAGTAGGTACTGTAGTGGATTATTTTCAAGGATTTCTCATCATCTTTTTATTTTTATTTGTACTTTTTGCTATAGCATTATTATCTTTGGCGAAAAATTTCATCAAGTTTTATCGCTTCCAGTCATCATTAAAGAATGAGACACTTATCTTAGAATATGGATTATTTGAACGAAAAGTGCAGACGATTCCACTAAGTAAAATCCAAGGGATTCGATTGCATAAACAACTGGTTCGCGCACTATTTAATCGCTCATCTGTTGAATTAATTATTATGGGTGGGCAAGAAAAAGAAGAGCAGGGATTGAGCTCAGTATATTTGTTTCCTCTGATTCACAATGCACAAGTTTATGAGGAATTGGCAAACTTTTTGCCGAATATACCATTACAAAAACCACTGATTCAAAAGGTATCTCAAAAACGTCTATGGTATTTCTGGCGATGGAAACTGCTTATAGGAATACCAGGGATTGTCATTGGTTTTAATGTCAACTTACTTTTGGGAATTGGATTATCAATTGTTCTGATTGTTGTTTTGTTGCTTGCTTTAAAAGCAACGCATACGCAAGGTTATACGATTGAGGATAGACGCATATTGGTGTTACAACAATTTCAGGGTCTTTCAACCATCCAACTATTTATTGCTCAAAAGAATATTCAGGCCTTTGTCCAATCCACATCACTTTGGCTTGAAAAAAAGCAATTAGGCCATTTGAAAGTGGCATTTAAAGAAGGGGAGCTCCCTAAAGAAAGTGGATTGAAATTTATAGCCAAAAGCGATGCAGAAACTATCCATAGAGGGTTCTGGAATTCTACGATATAAATCGTGTGACCAAAAAAAGACAAGCCTAATCGATGGGCTTGTCTTTTTTAATTGCTCTTAAAATTAAAAATAATCCTTATGAGAGCTTTCTCATTTTCTTAAAGGTTTTACGCTCTAGTAAGAAATGCATAATTACTTATTCGGTTGAAAAGAATTTGTCTTAATGGCAATTAAGACAAACTCAGAAAAAGTGCTAGAAGGACTGACAAGATTAAGATAGAGTAGATTTTATGCTCTATCTTTTTTCTTTTTAAGATGAAAAATAACCTTGATTACACAAGGTTTGGAACACATGATTTTATAAAATTTCATGTATTGAAAAAATACAATCTAACAAAGGGTGCCCAAATGTCATACGACTACAGAAAAGGAAAAAAGAAGAAAAACGGATCAATGATTTCCTCTCGAATACTTATTTTATTGTTATTCTCTAATTTATATTGTGATATAATAAAAAAATTACATATTATAATAAGAAAGAGTGATTAATTATTGAAATCCCGACAGAACAAGTCAAACAGAACTTAAAAACCTGGTTAACTGTTTTCGATTCAGATGTCATTTTAGAAGCAATGAATCGTACTCAATCAAAAGGCAAATCCTTTGTGTATTTAAATGCCATACTAACCGATTTCAAGCAAAAAGAAGTTAAGACTATTAAAGATATCAAAGAATATGATGAATCATTTAAGCATAAACAACAAAACTACACCAAACCATCACCTCGTAAGGAATCCCTACCAGAGTGGGCTTACTCAGGTTACACAATAAAAGACGAATTGGTTGACGGGGATGTTGACAAGCGCTTTAAAAATAAACTAGAAAAAATAAGAGCTAAAAACAGCACCCCTTAATCTGAATAGGGGAGGAGAGGAAGGGAAGAGTTAGTATGCACTCTAAGAAAAGTACATATAGTAAGTTTTCCGATAGAAAAGAACCGATTTACTGGATTGGTGGGTCTTCTTGTGCTGGAAAAAGTACATTTGCCAGGCAGTTTGCTGTAAAATATGGTTATACTTATGGAACTCTATTTTTATTGTATTTCTTTATTTTTTTTAGTAGTAATTCTTGGAATTTGGATAAGATATTGAACTTTAAATCATGGTATTTTACCCAAGGTTTATGGGAAATGGAGGGTATGTGGTTTTGGAAAGCGTTCATTTTTGAAACTCCGTTTGTTTTACTCCGTGTATTACCGTTATTTTTCTTTCTGTTTTTGGGTATCTATTATCTTTTACGTTCACTTATAAATGATGATTCAACAGTGATAACAAAATAAAATAAGGGAGTAACTTTTGGTTAGAGAAAGTTACTCCCTTATTTTATTTTTGGACAATAGAGTATATCCTAATGAGCTTATTTGGCGGATTACTTCTTATTTCTACGTTGTATCTTTTTATTAATTGAAGTTACTTCTTTTCTTGCAATATTCATAAAAACTAACCACATGATGATATAGATTACAATATAAATGACAGTAAAAATAAAAATATTGTTGAATTTCAAAGGAAACCATCCTGCTAAAATTGCTAATGGCAAGAACCCAATATAAGCAATTAAAAAATGAGTTATAGTCATTTTCAAAATACTCCAATCAGTGGCTTCAAAAATCAACGAACTGAAAGAAAAGACAAGACCTATGCAAGTCCATAAAAGAATAGACACTAACATTGCTGTTGCCGAATGTTCAAAATGATTCATAAATATTGTTGGGGCGGGAGAGTATCTTCCAGACGCAGAGACATAAGAAAATGCTATAGACATAACTAATCCTATAAATGTTCCATTAACAACGCCTGAATATAAGCATAGCGAAATTTTCTTTTTCATGATAATCGCTCCTTTATTTTTTTTAAGTACCTTCTTGATGAGGTTGTGATTTTTCCATTTTGGAATATAACTGTAGTCAAACCATTTGCTGTAAGCTGTAATTCTTTGACTACGTCTAAATTTATAATCTCGGTGTTAGATATTCTAATAAAATTCTCAGGAAGACTTTTTTCAAGTTCATATAAACGATAGTTAATCAATAATTCACTTTGGTTTGTACACCCAAATACTTTTTTTTGACTGGAATAAAAATTAATAAAATGATCAACAGGAATAAATAACTTTTGGTCATTTACAAGTCCATCGACAAAATATCTTCTTGTTTTGATATATGACACAATATCTTGTATGTTTTTTGTTTTTTCTTTTGTTGTTAAAATGACTAAATTATCCTTTAACTCGTTTTCTATCTGTAAATCAACTTCCATTGAAAACACCTCCTCTTCAAATTTAGAATAGCATAAAAATGTATATAATAATTAAATTTATGATAGGTGGTAGTTATATTAGGACAGGTGGTAAGTAGAAGTTATCACTGACTAGATAGTTTGTGTAATTCTCTATAAATTTGCTTCTATAAAGGTCAATAGGGTATACTTATTTGTCCTATAAACTATTTAGCAGCATAATAGATTTATTGAATAGGTCATTTAAGTTGAGCATATTAGAGGAGGAAAATCTTGGAGAAATATTTGAAGAACCCGATTACATGGATTGGATTAGTTCTTGTGGTTACGTGGTTTTTAACTAAAAGTAGTGAATTTTTGATTTTTGGTGTGTGTGTCTTGTTGTTAGTATTTGCTAGTCAAAGTGATTAAATAGAATTCATATCCAATTTATTTTTTTCTTAACAAGGGAGGTGTTTTTTAACATGACTAAAGTAGGGTATGCACGTGTCAGTAGCAAAGAACAGAACTTAGATAGACAACTGAAAGCGTTAGAGGGCGTTTCTAAGGTCTTTTCAGACAAAGCAAGCGGTCAATCGGTCGAACGCCCACAATTACAAGCTATGCTTAACTATATTCGTGAAGGGGATATAGTTGTTGTTACTGAATTAGATCGATTAGGACGAAATAATAAAGAATTAACAGAATTGATGAATCAAATTCAAATTAAGGGGGCAACCCTGGAAGTCTTAAATTTACCCTCAATGAATGGTATTGAAGATGAAAATTTAAGACGGCTGATTAATAATTTAGTGATTGAATTGTATAAGTACCAAGCGGAATCTGAACGCAAACGAATTAAAGAACGCCAAGCCCAAGGAATTGAAATTGCTAAGAAAAAAGGAAAATTCAAAGGGCGACAACTGAAATTCAAAGAAAATGATCCACGTTTACAACACGCTTTCGATTTGTTTTTGAACGGTTTATCCGATAAAGAAGTTGAAGAACAAACTGGAATTAATCGCCGAACGTTTAGAAGGTATCGATCAAGATACAACGTGACAGTCGATCAAAGAAAAAACAATGAAAAGAGGGATAGTTAATGAGTACGGTTATTTTATTATATGGATAATATTGTTCAAAGTAGGTTCTTGACTTGAAAAAACATTCTAACACCTTGTTTGCCAAGAAGGAATAGGACATATAAATGTTCGACTATATGAAAGGAAAAGTCGAATAAAAAAGGAATAATAGGTATAAAGTTAAAGATTTTTCTTGGGTTTGTGAAAAAATGTACTTAAGCTAAACGGGCAGGATAGTTTAAGTGTATTTCTTCACAACAACTTGTACTTTGAACTATGAAGTGTTAATATACTATTAATCGAAAGGAGAGATGGGTGGACAATGAAGAACTAATCTAATTTTTAACAATTGAAATAGTATATTTCAGTTTAAAAACTTAGGATTAGTTTGCCCATTTTTTCATATACTAAATAAATGTAAGACTGAATAGCTAAAAAGGCTACTTAGTTTTATTTGAGTATCGTAAAGAGTGACATGACTAATCCTTCCAACATTATATGGGAGGATTTTTTATTATTCTCCCAGAATCAAAATAAAGAAAGAAGGAATCGAATTGTTAAAACAAAAAGAACTAATGGCAAGGGTTAAGGAACTTGTCCAGTCAGATGAACGAATATCTGCTTGTATGATGTATGGGTCTTTTACAAAAGGAGAGGGAGATCAATACTCTGATATAGAATATTATGTTTTTCTGAAAGATGATACAATTTCCACCTTTGATTCAGCAAAATGGCTAAATGAAGTCGCTTCCTACCATTTACTCTATCAAAATGAGTACGGTACGGAAGTAGTAATTTTTGAAAATCTAATACGTGGTGAATTTCATTTCCTTTCCGAAAGCGAAATGAATATTATTCCTTCATTCAAAGAATCAGGCTACATTCCTGACACAAAAGCAATGTTTATTTATGATGAAACAGGACAATTAGAATTGTATTTATCAGGGTTGGAAGGTTCGGGACCAAATAGACTTACAGAAGAAAACGTAAATTTTTTATTGAATAATTTTTCCAACCTATGGTTAATGGGGATTAATGTTCTTAAAAGAGGGGAATATGCACGTTCACTGGAAATTTTATCTCAATTACAAAAAAATATACTGCAACTCATTCGAATTGCGGAAGAAAATGCCGATAATTGGTTTAATATGACAAAGAATCTTGAAAAAGAAATTAGTCCTGAAAACTATGAAAAGTTTAAAAAGACTACTGCCCGATTAAATGAATTAGAACTATATGAAGCCTATAAGAACTCTTTGCTTCTCGTTATGGAATTTCGAAATCTTGTTGAAAAACAGTATCAGTTAACCGTTAGCAATGATTTTTTCGAAAAACTGTTACATTATATGAATGAATAGAAAAAAACTTATTGTGCTATCGGGTGCTTAATACAAAAAGGAAGGTGAGTGAGAGAATAAAATTCAACTCTTTAATTCCAGAGTTTTCAGTTAAGTACATTGAGAAGTCGAAATGGTTTTATATAGATATACTTGGATTCCAATTAGAATATAAGAGCATAGTAGTAAAGGGGTTAGTCGTAAGGCAGGGATTTTGTTAAGCAAGTTCTTTTAGTGTTTCATATTCTTTACCTTGATGAATACTATGGAATTTACATATGGTAAACTTTAAATAAAAACGACTTTTATGTAACGCTATTTTAATTATGATATACTTTTGAAAAGGTACATAAATTCTAAAGAATATAAATGGATACAGTTATAAAGTGGCATGCTATAATTTAAAGCACTGATGGGTGATTTCATGTATAAAATTATGATGGTAGAAGATGATGAAAAAATTAGAAGAATCGTTTCCGATGTGCTTCACAAATGGAAGTATGATGTGATTGAGGTTACAAATTTTGACCAAGTGTTAACGGAGTTTGAACAGGTCCAGCCACACTTAGTATTATTGGATATCAATTTACCGACATTGGATGGTTTTTATTGGTGTCAGCAGATTCGTTCAGTTTCCAAAGTCCCTATTATATTTCTTTCTTCTAGAAACGAAAACATGGATATTATTATGGCTATTAATATGGGCGGGGATGACTTTGTGCAAAAACCGTTTGATTTAGATATACTTGTTGCCAAAGTAAAAGCACTTTTACGTAGAAATTATTCCTATCGAGATGAAGAATCTGTACAACTTATCCATCGGGGTTTGAAATTAAATATAAGCAATTCGGTGGCTGAATATAAGGGACAGAGCGCAGAGCTATCTCGCAATGAATTTATTATTTTACAATTAATGATGCGCAAGATTGGGAAAATCGTATCACGAGATGACTTAATGCAGGCATTGTGGAATGAAGAGCAATTTGTTGATGATAACACACTGACAGTAAATGTGAATCGTTTACGTCGAAAGGTTGCTAGTCTTGGGTTGAATGATTTTATAGTTACCCGTAAAGGAATGGGGTATATTATCGAATGACTTTTTTTCGGTTTTTACGGTATGAAAAGTCTTATATATGCGTCTATTTAATAGGTTTCATGCTCATGGCTACTGTGTTTTTCCTTGATGTTAATATAAATTTCACTTGGGGAACCTTTTTATATGCCTTTGCTTTATGCACGATTGTATTGATTGGATTTTTAGTATTTCGCTATCAACAAAATGTACGAGCAATCCACAATATTGATCATGAGGCATTTGACAGATTATCTCTAGAAGCTGAGCAGATGCAACAATTAATGGATGAGATGAGAAAAGAGCATATACGAGAAATGAATGCTGTTCAAGAGAAACAAAAAGAACATTATGATTTTATTGTTTCTTGGTTTCATGAAATCAAAACGCCAATTGCTGTCCTCCATTTAATCCAACAAACGGATATAGATGCGAATAGTTTAAGGGAAGAAATCGAGAAAATTGAAAATTATGTTGATCAAGCTCTTTATTATGCTAAATTAGATAGTTTTAATCAAGATTATAGTATAGGGAGTTGCGATATGATTGGCATTGTGAAAGATACGGTGAGAGACCATTCCAAAACTTTTATTTCTAAAAAAGTTCGAATCCTCTTGCCCTCTGAATCGATGTCCTTTACTGTCAACGTATCTAGTAGGTTATAGTCTTGAAAAATAAACCCCATCCGCTTTTGACGAAATTCACGTAATGATTTCTTTTTTACTTCCAATAGCGAGGTCCCTTCAATCCAAATGTTCCCGCCATTAAATGTGTCAATCGTGGATAATGTATTCATTAATGTTGTTTTTCCTGATCCAGATGGACCCATAATTGCGGTAAACTCACCTTCTTCAACAGCTAAATCTATATTTTTTAAGACCTGAGTCTTTCCGTATGATTTAGATAAGTTTTTCGTTTGAATAATTGTATTCATTTGCTTAGTCCCCTTTCAATGTCAATACTATACCTCTGAATAGGATTACCAACCATCGATGTAATATAATGCAACATGACAAATCTGTCACAAATAAAAAATTGCATAGTAGAACTCTCGGTTGGAAGATTAGAATTACTAAAATAATCGTTATCTTATTAAAATATGTTATAACCATCATGAGAGGACTGTGGATATGATTTTATTTTTACAACCATGATTTATATTATTATCTTTTATTGGTCACGACTGACTTTTTGGAGTTAATATAAATAACGAAGGGGGGTTATTGAAGTAACAGGTGCTTATCTTGAATAAAGGAGAGCACCATTTCGCTATAGGGGCAGTTTAGTTGATGAAGCTTACTGAAAATATTATTCCATTACTTTACTGTATGAGAATAATCAAATTAAGTATGCCTTGATTTCTTAATGCACATTATGCTAACATAAAAACAAATGAAAAACTTGTTTTTATGTTTTTATAAGAGAAGGTTTAGGACTATGGCTAAATTCACACAATTAGAAAAAGAAAGGATTAAAAAAGAATTATTTGAAGTGGCATATCGTTTTTTCGTTGAAAAGGGTTTTAAGAGTACTTCCCTTGAGGATATAACTTCGTCTGTTGGCATTGCGAAGAGTACTTTTTATGTATTTTTCCAATCAAAAGAAATGCTATATATGGAGTTGTTATCACATGAGGGAGAGCAAATTGAAAATCAGGTTTGGCCAAAGGTTTTAGCTGCTGAGGATATACGTTCAGCTATAAAAATATACTTAGATGAGATGGCTTTGGAGCTAGAAAATAAGATTTTAACTCAAAGGCTGATTTACGATCTCGAGGAGTACAAGCTTGTATCAAGAAAGCTAAATCCAGAGTATGTTGGATCAGAGAATCTTAGAAGTATCACCCCTCTTATGGACTTTATCAGGTCACGTCAAGATTCTAAGGAGATTATCGACGAAGAACCAAGCGTAATTGCTGGCGTTTTAAGAGCAGCTTTATTAATAGGCTCACAAAAGGGAGATTTACTGGAATACAATTATGAAATGATTAGGGAGTTATTATTCGAAGCTGTTGCTGATCGAATTACTCGGTCTTATTTGGTCTAGGTAAGTATTAATCAGATGAAAGTACTAAAAAAGGTGATAATTCATGACAGAAAAAATAATTCGTTTTAATGATGTTCATATCTGTACTGAGAGTTTTGGAGATATTAATAATCCAACTATCTTGTTAATTATGGGAGCTACTACATCAATGATTTGGTGGGAGGAAGAGTTTTGTAAGAGATTAAGCGATCAAGGGTTTCATGTTATACGCTATGACAATAGGGATGTAGGTAAATCAATTACTTACGAGTATGGCCATCCAGAGTATACTTTTGAGGACTTGGCTGATGATGCAATTCAGGTACTAGATGCGTATAAGGTTGATAAGGCTCATATAGTCGGTATGTCTATGGGAGGGATTATTACGCAGATAGTAGCTCTTAAACACCCAAGCAGGGTGCTTACTATTTCATTGGTTATGACATCAAATTTTGACCCTAGCCTTCCTAAAAAGGATAGTAAAGTAACAGAAGCTTTAGGTGAGCTTAAAATCAAAAATTGGCAAAACAAAGATGAAGTGATAGAGTGCTTTATTAAAAAAAGCAAAGTTCTTATAGGCTCTAAACATATATTTGATGAAGAAAAAATAAGAAGACTGAATGAAGAAGAATTTGATAGGGCTAGTAATTTACAGAGTAGGGATAATCACGGAATTATAAGGGGATGGGGTTCATATTTATCAAGAACTGCTGAAATAAACGCTCCTACATTGGTAATTCACGGAATAGAAGACCCTATTATTCCATACGAGCATGGAGTTCATCTCTCTAAGATTATACCAAATGCTGTATTAGTTACCTTAGATGGTTCTGGACATGAGCTTAACTATAATGATTGGGATGAAATTATTAATTCTATATCAAAGCATGCAGCAAATTTATTACCGAAATTTTTAAAAATTAGATAGGAGTGATTTGAATGGGTAAAGAAATGAAACAAGTTATGGAAATAGCTAAAAAACATAATCTAATTTTAAAGGAAGAAACAATACAGTTTAATGAATCCGGACTGGATTTTCAAGTTGTATTTGCCCAAGATGAAAGTGGTACGGAGTGGGTTCTTAGATTGCCTAGGCGGGAAGATGTTATGCCTAGAACAAAGGTAGAAAAACAAGCATTAGATTTGGTTAATAAGTATGGAAAATCTTTTCAGGCGCCAAATTGGATTATTTACTCAGATGAGCTAATAGCTTACAAGAAGCTAGATGGCGTACCAGCAGGAACTATAGATCATAATATAGGGAACTATGTTTGGGAAATAGATATTAACAATGTTCCAGAATCTTTTCACAAGTCTCTTGGAAGAGTGTTAGCAGAGATTCATAGCATACCGAGTGATAAAGCCGTGGAACTTGACTTAGTAGTACACACACCAGAAGAAGCAAGAATGTCAATGAAGCAGCGTATGGATGCGGTAAGAGCAAAGTTTGGTGTAGGTGAGAATCTATGGAACAGATGGCAAACATGGGTGAATGATGACGATATGTGGCCTAAGAAAACTGGTCTGATTCATGGAGATATACATGCCGGACATACCATGATTGATAAAGATGCTAATGTGACCGGATTAATCGACTGGACTGAAGCTAAAGTTACAGACATTTCGAATGACTTTATTTTCAACTTTAAAGCTTTTGGTGAAGAAGGGTTAGATGCCCTAATTCTTGCTTATAAAGAAGCTGGTGGGTATTACTGGCCTAAGATGAAAGAGCATATTATTGAACTTGACGCAGCATACCCAGTTTCAATTGCTGAGTTTGCATTAGTGTCAGGCATCGAGGAATATGAACATATGGCAAAGGAAGCATTGGGAGTGATAAGTTCGTAGGTGGTTGATGCCTTCGTTGACACGTTCCCACATAATTCGGTTTCCACATAAGTAAAAATCGCTTGTATAGCAGTAAGAGAGATTGTGAAGGATTACTCTTTAACTAAAGGGTGCATTAGTTCAATTAGATGTTAGAATTAATCATTATCTAATCTTAGGCGGAAGAAATGATTAATCGCTTTATAAAAATCCTATAGCATTTGGTGAAGAGAGAACCTGTTTTAAATTAGCCTTTTTTAAAACAGGTTCTTTGTGTTTAAATTAAAAAGTGAGTTCTCTTTGAATAAATATTATTTTAAACCCGAATTTGATTGACTTTTAAACAGAAATCGTCCAAACTAAAAACAAGAATAAACGTTCGGTTTAAAGGTTTGGAGGAGGGGATAAAATGTATAATGCAAAATATCGATTCGTCTGGAAGGCGATAAAATACAATAGAAAACAAGGTGGAGAAATTGTAAGTACACCTTCATTTATTATTGGTCTAGAGGATAGAGAAACAAAAGAAGTTTTCCCTCATCCCATAAGCCATTTTTTGTATAAGAAATACCATAGAAACTCGGGTTCAGTAAATACTGAATTAACTGTGGCGCAAATTATTGTTCCCTTCTTGAACTTTGTATTAGATAAAGTGAATCAAGAAGCGTTAAATTATACTGCAATCAAAGGATTGGTTGACTTACAAGAGTGTCATGCTAATGCTTATTTACAATATTGTGTAGATGAAAAATCAAATAAGAATAGCACTTTAGAAATGAAAGAGAACTTTTTATCCAAGTTTTATAAGTACTTATGGGATGAAAAAGTATTAAAGCATAAGCCCAGATTCAAGTTAGTTTCAGTAAGAACAGGAAAAGAAATCAGAAAGAGGCTGACCCAAAAGTCTCTTTTAAAGAAAACAAGTATTCAAAAATGAGGTAACTCATTTTTGAATACTTGTTTCTTCGTGTTTTTTGTCTAATTTCTTTCTTGTTCTTTCTCCATTTCCTTAGATTTAGTGCCATTAACGCA
>NZ_JBHSGT010000002.1:0-26084 GCF_042654605.1 Enterococcus eurekensis | reverse complement strand
TACTTGTGTGGACTTCCCTCAAGAGGAATAGTCGTTGAACCTTCCTATTTCTAGGCTTGGCTGCTGATTTTCGATTATGTGAACACTTAGGATTTAAGCTTATGCCATCTAACGAATTTTTTCTGTTTTCACCACGTTCACGCTTGGGTTTGATATCCCTACGTTGTCGTTTCGTTAGCTTTACGAGTTCCCAGTAATTCAGTTTCTTCATTGGACAATACGAGTTTTTGTATGGCCTCTAAATGCAAGTTTCTCTACATTCTTACAGTACGTCTACGGGCTATCATCCCACCATTAAAATAGTGGGTTTTCTCGCCCGCAAATTCTATAATTTTGAATCTCTTTGTTGGGACTCAAAAATAATCGATTTGTAGAAATTTCGAACACTCTTACGTGAGGCAATTTCTTTCTGATAGCAATAAACACAGAAATCTTCAGCTGAGTCTTGTTTAATCAGTACATCTTGCTCATCAATCAAAACACGGAAATCTTCTTGAGTGACGATTGTTCTGATATCGAAATCATTGCTACAAATTACTTTGGCATTAATCATTAAGCAAGCAGTAATCGTAGCAATTTCACCAAAATTCGAAACTGTTTTGAATGGTCTGCCTTCTTTTAGTCTATTTAGATTCATTCGCTGAAAGGATTCTGTAACATCAGCTAGTCTATTTCGATAGATTTCCTGTTCAGCTTTCGTTAGATAGGAGGAATCAGATGGATCAAATAAAGTCCATTGTTTTTCATTAATAAAAGAACGGACAGTTTTTTTATTGAGGAGGTTAGTAATTCGTTATAAACCTCGATATGAATATAGATATCATCATACAGAAGGTTCATCCATTCTAAAATATTATTTTTTTGGAAATCGACAGCAAAAATTAACATGTTGGAGTCGATAAATACTTTTTGAATTGAATTACTCATCATCTAACCACTCATCCTTAAGCTGTTGTCTTTGAATCCAATATTCTTCCGCCTTTTTAGGGTCAATATGTTTAATAAGATTGAAGGCCATCTCTAAAGTAATTTTATTATCACGGACTTGTTTATCAACTTCTTTTGAGAAATCGCTAAACTGTTCGAATGGATAACTTTCATCTAAGTAGCTTGGTGGAAAACCAAGTTCTTTTCTGATTATTTTCCATTCTTCTTCAGTTCTTTTTATAATCAAAGTAGGAATTTTATTTCCAAGTTCTCTCAATCTTCTAGTTACTGCAACATAAGGCATAGAAGAGAGATCTGCAATTTCAATTACTTTGTCACTAATATCTCCTTGTAAATTTCTCAAAAGAGATTCTACTAGATTTTCAGGCATCATGACATTTGCAGCAAAATGGTCAGCAGCCCGTTCATGATCAAGACTTTCATATGGAATTGGAATTTCATTTGACTCGTATTGTAGATGCCAAAGTTCATGAGCAGCACTATAATATCTTATGCGCAATGGTTGAAAAGTATTGATAGCTATGATGTGTTTATCTAACATATGAATTGCAGCGCCGTAGTATGAAGAATCTTCAACTTTTTGATAAATGATAGATGCCTTTTTGGCTAAAACTTTTTCGATTTCACTTCCTAAAAAAACTTCTTCTCCTAAATAATCTTTTAAAAAAGCACCAGCATAGACTTTTGCCGTTTTTTCTGCTTGAATTTTTCTTGTTATAGTCATTATGATAACCTACTTATTTAGTAATTGAACAAAGTGTTCAGCGTCGAGTAACAATTGGCGTAAGGCACGTTCACTGTTTTCATTGGAAATATGACCTCTTAAAGAATAAACTAAATTATTACTAGATTCATTGGATGAAGATGCGAGTTCAGAAATAGTCATTCCAGTGATTTCTGAAAATCTCTCAATATGCCCAGGCTGAAGCTTTCGACTTCCACTGAATAGTTGACTAATCAAGGAAGGAGCACTATCCATTTCGGCAGCTAGCCATACTTGGGTTTTATTATTATCAGCAAGCCATTTTCTTACATGTTCTATTGTATTTAAGTCACTTCTCATTATTATCGCCACCCTTTCTTACATAGTGTAACATTTTTAGTGAATCTTCACAAATATTGTTTATTTTTTTGTGAATATATTGTTTTTTAGAGAAAAAGGGCTCTCGAAGTTTCATTGGTACGAAAGTCTGTTATACTAATGGGTAGAGAAAATGAGGGGAGTCGAAAGTATGCGACGTTTTTTTAGTTATTATCGTCCTTATAAGGGTTTATTTATGTTAGATTTTTGCTGTGCCGTTTTGGCAGGTTTATTGGAATTGGCGTTTCCAGTGGCCGTTAATCAAGTGATTGACCAGATTATGCCGCAAAATAATTTCAAATATGTCTTACTCGCAAGTTTAGGACTGTTTACTTTTTATATAATAAATACGGTGTTGCAATATATTGTTGTCTATTTTGGACATGTTTTAGGCGTTAATATCGAAACAGACATGCGAAATGAATTGTTCGAACATTTGCAGCATCAACCGTTTGAATATTATGATAATCAAAAAACCGGGAAGTTAATTAGTCGTTTAACGACAGATTTATTTGAGATTTCAGAAGTGGCGCATCATGGCCCAGAAGATGTCTTTATAACAGTGATGACTTTGGTCGGATCATTTATTTTAATGTTTCGTATGCATGCGCAATTAGCATGGGCGACCTTTGCGTTAATTCCGTTAATCACTTTAGCATTGGTCTTTTTCAATAAAAAAATGACAAAAGTCAATACCGAAATTTATGACAATTTAGGTGAATTTAATGCGGGAGTGGAAGCGGCGGTCAGTGGTATTCGTGTGACCCAATCATTTGCAAATGAAGCACATGAGAAAAAACGTTTTAACTATTTGAGTGATTTGTACCGCCGTTCGAAAATTGTCTTTTACAAGGTAATGGCAATTAGTTCTTCTTATAATTATTTCATGATTCGTTTAATCAATTTATTTGCGTTAATTTTTGGTGCTTATTATACAATTCAAGGACAATTAACGTATGGAGAGTTTGTTGGTTTCATTTTATTATCTAATGTCTTTGTTCGACCAATTGAAAAAATCAATACGATGATTGAAAGTTACCCAAAAGGCATTGCTGGTTTCCGTCGTTTAACCGAAGAGTTGGATAAGAAACCCACGATTGTCGATCGAGCAGATGCGGTTGCAGTTGATCATTTAACTGGTAATATCTCTTATAAAGATGTTTCTTTTTCTTATGCCGATCATACAAAAGTTTTAAATAAAATCTCACTTGATATTCAAGCAGGTGAAACGGTAGCGTTTGTTGGACAAAGTGGTTCTGGGAAAACGACGTTATGTAATTTATTGCCACGATTTTATGAAGCAACTAGCGGTGAGATTACGATTGATGGGATGAATGTTCAAGAGATGACACTGTCGTCGCTGCGCCATCAAATCGGTACGGTACAACAAGATGTTTTCTTATTTCCGGGAACAATGCGTGAAAATATCGCCTATGGAAAGTTGGATGCCAGTGAAGAAGAAATCCTTCATGCCGTGCGATTAGCCCATTTAGAAGGTGTAATTAATCAAATGTCAGAAGGACTCGATACAATTGTCGGCGAAAGGGGCGTAAAATTATCTGGCGGACAAAAACAACGCGTCGCAATTGCGCGTATGTTCTTAAAGAACCCACCAATTTTAATTTTAGATGAAGCAACTTCGGCACTTGATACAGAAACAGAAACAGTCATCCAAGAATCATTGAATTCATTAGCGAAAGGCCGGACAACGCTGATTATTGCCCATCGTTTAGCGACGATTAAACATGCGACACGAATTATCGTGATGAGTGAAAAAGGCATTTTAGAAGAAGGGACACATGATGAATTGATGGCTAAAAAAGGCCATTATCGTAAACTTTATGATGCACAATTCCATGATAAGGCGCAATAGACTAGTATAGATTTTTTTACTGTTTACAAAAATAGGGATTAAAATGAAATGAGAAACACTCTTGTTTCATTTTAATTAAAGGGTGCAGAGTCTCGATAAAATCAATCTTTACATGCCAACACTTTAAGATAAACTTCAAAAGAACGCTAGTAATCTCTAATGTTTTCCTGTATAATGAGTACAACAATGAAACAAAAATGGTAACTGTTCTTTTGCTTTTTAATAAAAAAGGAGTGATGCACGTTGTTGACACTATATACTTCCCCGAGCTGTACGTCATGCCGCAAAGCCCGTGCCTGGTTACAAGAACATGAGATCCCTTTTGTTGAGAGAAATATTTTTTCAGAACCATTAGATATTTCCGAACTAAAATCAATTCTACAGATGACAGAAGATGGAACAGAGGAGATTATCTCAACTCGTTCGAAAGTTTTCCAGAAGTTAAACATGGATTTAGATGATTTACCGTTGCAGGGGTTATTGACACTTGTACAAGAAAATCCTGGTTTATTGCGTCGTCCAATTATGGTTGATGAGAAGCGTTTGCAAGTTGGGTTTAATGAAGATGAAATTCGTCGTTTCTTACCAAGAGATATTCGACAGTTTGAATTGCGTCAGGCGCAATTAATGTCAGGACTATAATAAACAAAAGCTGAAACAGTTCGTCTGTTCCAGCTTTTTTAATATTTCCCTGAGTGAAAAATTGCTAAGCGTCGCTTGATTTAGTTTAAGATTTACTCAGAATGAAGGTAGAGGGACGTTTTTTCCTTTACTTTTGTTTTTCTTTCGTTACAATTAAATAGAAGATAAGTAAAGTGAGGTGTAGCCAAACAATGGAAATGGAACATATTAATGAAAATACGATTCGCGTATTAATTCAAGGTGAGGATTTAGTTGCTCGCGGCATTACCTTTATCGATTTATTAGGGAATCATCAAGAAATCGAGTCTTTCTTTTATAGTATCTTAGAAGAAGTTGACGTAGAGGAACAATTCATCGGAAGTGAAGCAGTTACGTTCCAAGTACTTCCCAAAGGTGATGGCCTCGAGTTGATTATTAGTAAAAATCTTTCACCAGATGAAATGACACCGTATGAAATTTTTACCGATCAATTTACCGATGATGAACTGCTTTCAATATTTACCGAAGCAGAAGAGGCCCAGCATCAAGAAGAAGCGGTTGAGGAGTTACTAAGTGCCTTAAATACCAAACAAGATAACGATAAAGAAGTTGGCAAACGCAAAGCGAAGAAGAAAAAAATAGAAGAAAAAATTCCAGAAGTGGCACGTAAATATGTGTTTGCTTTAATGAATTTTGAAGCAGCGATTTATATCGCGGCCTCTGTTACCTTAGACGATGCGCAAACAAGTTTGTATATGCTTAAAGATCATTACTATTTAAGTGTTCGTTTTACTGATGACTTATCAGAAACACTGATTAAAAACAGTGTCGCACATATCTCTGAGTTTGCACGTCTAGTTGAAATTACAGAAGAAGTTTTATTTGAACATGGACAAGCAATCATGTCTGGGGATGCTTTAGGAACCATCAATAAATATTTTGAAGTTTAATCAAAACAAGCGACTAGGTGTCAGTAGATGCCTAGTCGCTTTTGTGGTTGTTCGTCAAATGGTGTTGATGGGCCCAAAATGAGTAAAAATAATCGTCAAAATCGGTAGAGAGATTTGTTTCTCTATCGATTTTTTTTGACATTAGAAAAGAGGGGGCGGAGCCTCCCGCTCCCCTGCGAAAAATCACCTTGTTGACGAAAGCTGCGAGACCGCTTCGAGCCTGTAGTCTCTCAGCTCGAAAGCTTCAAACTCTAGTTAAGTGCTAAAGCACTAAACCAGAGTAATTCACATTTCGTCTTTTGACGCAGCGGGCACAAGGTATTTTTCTTCGAGTCGCTAGTGCGATCTTCAAATGATTTGTTGATTATTCATATCAAGCTTCAGTGGGGGCGAAAATTAAGCCCTGAATGATGTAGATTCGATCTCTTAAATGATAAAAGTTGCGATAACCATAGGAAACGCGTTTAATTAATTTAATTTTATTGTTCAAACCCTCAGTGACACCGTTAGAATAACTAAGTTCAAAAGCATTTTGAATCCCTTGCTTGTATTTCTTTAAGAAATATAATTTCTTTCGGAACCATTTTGGAAGAGCTTTATCTAATGTTTGAATCGTGGAGAAAAAACCATCTATATCCTTCTTTTTTCGATAATAGTGCAACAATTGAACGGCTTCATAAGTCAAGGAGCCACTAATTAATTGAGCAGTGACACCTTTTATTTTCGCATCCTCCAACCAATTTTCTGGGAAAGTAATATTTTCATCTGTTAATCCAAGCATTTTTCTAGTATTATTGTCCATGAGGCTTCACTCCTGATTTGTGTTTGTTTTAGACGACTACATTTTATCAGTTTGAAGCCTCTTTTTGTCGTCAAAATATACAAAAAGTGCTGAAAGAAAATCTCTATGAGATTTTTCTATCAACACCAAATATTATACAACCGCTTTTGTCTATCTTCTCTTAAACTAAATGCTTGATTTAGAAAAAAACTTTTCTTTTTTGCGAAGTTATTTGTAGGAAAGGAGATGAGGAGATTGTTTGTCGCAGAAAATCAATTCGGCATTAAAATATGGGCAAAAGATCTGGCTGGTCCCACGTGTGTTGATTGGTATTGTCCAGGATGTAAAGGGCGAGTGCAGCTAAAAAAAGGAAAGTTAATCGCTGCTCATTTTGCACATGTGGCATTAGAAGATTGTCAAAGTTTTAGCGAAGGTGAGACAACGGAACATTTATCAGGAAAATTGCTATTGCATCAATGGGCGACTAATAGCGAGTTGGAAGCTTATTTACCAGAATTGAAACAACGACCAGATGTTCTTTGGGGAAATATTGCTTTTGAATTTCAATGTTCTTCCTTATCGTTCGAACGATTTCTCGAGCGGACCGAAAACTATGTCTCTCATCGTTACTATCCTTGGTGGTTATTAGGTCAACAATTTCATCCCAAAAAACGTTTAAGTCAGTTCCAAAAAGCTTGTTGCTATTATGATCAAAAGTTGGGTGTAAAACTATGGCTCTTATCAGAAAATGATCAAGAAATTCGTCTTTGTTACCAGTTTCAATGGCATTATCAAAATGGTTATAATTATGAAATTCAAGTATTTAACTATCGAAGAGATTCTTTAAGAGCAATTTTAAGTAATAAAATAATGGATAAGCAATCAAATAGGGAGTGGGACATATTCGCTTTTCAGGGGGTCTTAAAAAGAAAGTTATGCCAACGAGAAGCTAAGATTTTAGCGGCACAAGAAAAATTATATTTACAAGGTGGGCATTTGCTGCATTTACCTCAATGGTGCTATGAGGATAGTCGTTATTTTTTCTTTTTCGAAGAGGAGTTACTTTATTTACGCTGGCTTTATTTAAAGTCAAGTACCTACAATCAATGGTTATTTTTAATCGAGAAAGATTATTTTAATTGGTTTTTTCCTTTGATTCCAAAGGAAAAAATATTACAAGCAATCTATTTTGAATGCCGTATTTTAGCTAGTAGTAAAAAAATAAGAGAAAGTAAGTGAAAATAAATAATTATATGCTAAACTAAAAGAAAAGGAGGCGTTTTTTTATGTCAAAAGGTCCACAACAATTACCGTTACGTGAAGAAGTTCCAGTTGAATTAACTTGGGATTTAACAACTATTTTTAAAGATGATGAGGCATTTGAAAAAGCATTTAGTGAATTACAAGCAGAATTACCAAAGGTTACAGCTTTTAAAGGTAAATTAAACCAGGGGCCAAAAGTGTTTTTAGAAGCACTAGAAGCCGTTTTTTCAATTTCTCGTAGATTAGAACTGCTCTATGTCTACAGTCATTTAAAAAATGACCAAGACACAGCAAATACGACATACCAAGGGCTATATGGTCGTGCGGGTGCTCTGTATGCACAAGTCAGTGAAGCTATTTCGTGGTTTGAGCCAGAACTCTTAACGTTATCTGATGACGAGATTTTAGCTTATTTAGAGATGGAAGATTTAGCCGTATACAATCATTATGTGAAACAGATTATTGCGAATCGTAGCCATGTTTTACCAGCAGAACAAGAAGCTTTACTAGCAGCTGCAGGTGAAATTTTCAGTTCACCAAGCTCAACTTTTGCGGTGTTAAATAACGCAGATTTAGAATTTCCTATTATCAAAGGTGAAGATGGTGAGGATGTTCAATTATCACATGGTGTTTATGGAAAATTAATGGAAAGTACAAACCGTCAAGTCCGAGAAGATGCGTTTAAAGGAATTTATTCGGTCTATAAACAATTCCGTAACACTTTTGCGACAACTTTAAGTACCAATATTAAAGGACACAATTATAATGCAAAAATCCGTAAATACGATTCTGCGCGTCAAGCTGCACTAAGTAATAACCATATTCCTGAAAGTGTCTATGACAACTTAGTGAATGTTGTTAATGAGAACTTGCCATTATTGCACCGTTATATGGCGTTACGTAAACGTCTATTAGGTGTAGATGAATTACATACGTATGATTTATATACTCCGGTATTAGGTGAAGCACCGATTCGTTATACTTATGAAGAATCCGTTGCAAAAGCGTTAGAAGCGTTAAAACCTTTAGGTGAAGAATATTTAGCCGTTGTAAAAGAAGCGTTTGAAAGTCGTTGGATTGATGTCGTTGAAAATAAAGGCAAACGTAGTGGCGCCTATTCTTCAGGAGCTTATGATACAGCACCCTATATTTTAATGAACTGGCATGATGCGATTGATCAATTGTATACACTTGTTCATGAAGTTGGTCATAGTGTGCATAGTTACTTTACCCGCAATAATCAACCATATGTGTATGGTGATTATTCAATTTTCTTAGCAGAGATCGCTTCAACTACCAATGAAAATCTTTTAACTGAGTACTTACTAAAAACCGAAGCCGATCCAAAAGTTCGCGCTTATATTTTAAACCATTACTTAGATGGCTTTAAAGGTACCGTTTTCCGTCAAACCCAATTTGCTGAATTTGAGCATTTTATGCACGTTGAAGACGCCAAGGGAACACCATTAACCAGTGAATTCTTGAGTGAAAATTATGGCGAATTAAACACGCGCTATTATGGCGATGCTTTAACTAAAGATGAAGAAATTCGTTTGGAATGGTCAAGAATTCCGCATTTCTACTATAATTACTATGTGTTCCAATATTCAACTGGTTTTTCTGCTGCTTCAGCGTTAGCGGATAAAATTTTACATGGTGCCGACGATTCGTTAGAGAAGTATTTAACTTATTTAAAAGCCGGTAGTAGTGATTTCCCAATTGAAGTGATGAAAAAAGCTGGAGTTGACATGACGAGTGTTGCATATTTACAAGATGCGATGCATGTTTTTGAAACACGCTTAAATGAATTAGAGGCATTGGTTGCTGAATTTGAGTAATCAATAATAAAATAAAAAAATCCACGCATTATTTCACTGCGTGGATTTTTTGTTGAGGTACTTTTTTCGCATTTAAAAAGAGTGTTAGGAAACCGGTACCGATTAAGATGGCTGCTGATACATAGTAAGGATAGAAATGATTGATATCAAATAACGAACCGGCTGCCATTGGTCCGATGATATTTCCAAAACTCGTAAAAGTTGAATTCAAACCATTAATTGTTCCTTGTTGATCGCCAGCATGTTTTGATAAATAAGTTGTGACAGCTGGTCGAAATAAATCAAAGGCTAAGAAAATGACGAAAGTGGATAAGATGACTACGAGATGACTATCGGTAAAAGCAATCACCGCAATAAAAATACCACTGACGAAGAAAGTCAATTGTATCAATCCCATTTCGGTTAGATGCGAGACAATCCAATCAAAGAAAAAGATTTGACATATTAAAGCAATCGAACCACTGACGGTAATAATCATCGCAATTTCGCTGACTGAGAAATTGAAATTAATCGTTGCCATAATACTATAAATCGATTCAAAGGCTTGTAATCCAAAAGATGAGATTAAAATAATGATAAATAGTGACGTGAAGAGCGGGTTTTTCAAAATTTCCCAGATTGAACTCTTAGGCAATTCGAGATTTTCGTTAAAGGCTTTTTCAGGCTCTTTTAAAACAATCAAAGCCACGATAAATCCGATAAACGCGACAAGTGAAGCGGCAAAGAATGGTGCGCGAATTCCAAAATAGGCAATGAATCCTCCGACACCCGGTCCAATAATAAAACCACCACTAATCGCGGCAGAGACTAGACCCATTGCTTTTGGTCGTTCATCAATTGTAGTGATATCGGCGACATAGGCCGTAACTGCGGGCATAACTAAAGCAGCCGCAAAACCACCTAAAACACGTGAAAAGAAAAAGCCATTTTTTGTTTGAGCTAATCCAAAGATAAGCTCAGAGATGGAGAAAACAATCATACCGGCAGCAATAATTTTTTTCCGTCCAACTTTATCGGAAAGAATACCGGTAAGTGGTGAAGCTAATAATTGTGCGATTGCATAAATTGAAACCATCATTCCCATTGTGGCTCCAGAAAAATTCATCGTTTCTTTGATTTGTGGAATAACAGGAATGACCAATCCAACACCTAAAAATACAAGAAATAAGTTCGAAATTGCTAAATACTTCATACTATTTTTATTTTTCATTAAAATCCTCCTAAAAAAAGCAGCCTAATCGTTAGGCTACTGTGATTTGATTCGATAGCGAATAGAACTATCTTATAGCAAAAAAGAGCGACTGTCATCCCATTTGACCGATTTGTTGATTAGAATTTTTTCATTATTTATTAACAGTTTTTTTTTGTAAAAAAAAGATTCGAGATTGGTCTATCGATAAAGAAAATGAGTATCTTGGAAAAAAATAGAAGTGACTAAGAAAAAATTCTCAGTCACTTCTTTGTTAGATATTGCAGAACTCATAAAATAACGGTTGTATAATATTTGGTGTTGATGGAAAAATCTCATAGAGATTTTCTTTCAGCACTTTTTGTATATTTTGACGACAAAAAGAGACTTCAAACTGATAAAATGTAGTCGTCTAAAACAAACACAAATCAGGAGTGAAGCCTCATGGACAATAATACTAGAAAAATGCTTGGATTAACAGATGAAAATATTACTTTCCCAGAAAATTGGTTGGAGGATGCGAAAATAAAAGGTGTCACTGCTCAATTAATTAGTGGCTCCTTGACTTATAAGCCGACTAATTGTGAGAAATGCGGGAGAAAAAATCAAGGTGAAATCGTTAAGAACGGAACAAAAACAACTCGTACCCAAATGGCTTTATTTCGTAACACGTTAACCTATTTAGAGCTGAAACGCTCACGGTTTCTTTGTCGTCATTGCGGAAAAACCTTCATCGCTCAAACCCCAACTGTTGCACGTCATGATCATTTGGCAAAAGAGTTGAAATATCAAATTCTTTTAGAATTAGCTCAAGTTAGTTCTCGTAAGTCGATTGCACAGCAATACTTTGTATCGGATATCTCTGTTTTAAGAATTCAAGAAGAACTGGCGAAAACGTATCATAAAAGCTATCAAACGCTACTACAGGTTCTTTGTGTCAATGAATTTAAATCAATGAAGTCTTGTGAAGGCGCAATGAGCTTCATCTGTGTTGACGGGACAAATAACCACTTATTTGAGGTGCTAGAAGACCGTAGACTTGATAAACTCGTCCAATACTTCATGCGTTTTCCCAGAAAAGCTCGTCTGGGAGTACGTTATTTAGTGATAGACATGAACGCTAGTTATCAACAATTGATTAAGATGATCTTTCCAAATGCTCAAATTGTAATCGATTGTTTTCATATCGTCCAACAAATTACTCGCTCATTGAATCAACTAAGAATTAAAAAAATGAATGCCTTCAATACTTCAAATCCGGAGGATAAGAAAAAATACCGTCGATTAAAACGGTATTGGAAACTGATTCTAAAAGATTCGGATTCTCTAGATAATCGACAACCTGCCTATCATCCCATATTCAAGCGATACCTCTATGCGCAGGATATTATTGATGAGCTCTTGAGCTATGATTCCCAGTTAAAACTTGCTTATGAAGCGGTTCAATTGCTGCACTATTATCGGAAAAAGAAGGATATAGATGGCTTTTTCTCCACGATTCAAACATTAGATAAGGCCCTTCCGAAATGGTTCCGAAAGAAATTATATTTCTTAAAGAAGTACAAGCAAGGGATTCAAAATGCTTTTGAACTTCGTTATTCTAACGGTGTTACTGAGGGCTTGAATAATAAAATTAAATTAATTAAACGCGTTTCCTATGGTTATCGTAACTTTTATCATTTAAGAGATCTAATCTACAACATTCAGGGATTAATTTTCGCCCCCACTGAAGCTTGATATGAATAATCAACAAATCATTTGAAGATCGCACTAGCGACTCAAAGAAAAATACCTTGTGCCCGCTGCGTCAAAAGACGAAATGTGAATTACTCTGGTTTAGTGCTTTAGCACTTAACTAGAGTTTGAAGCTTTCGAGCTGAGTTGTCACGCAGATCCTGATATTGTATCCGTAACTCACTACGTTCGAACGGCTCCAACAACTACAGGCTCTATTAGAGGTCATGAAATGAGCGAATAGTGACGAGTAATAAGCAAAGAATCGTTTGAAAGTGTTTTGTACTTTCAAAAAGATTATGGCTTATTACCGAGTCGCTGATCATTTCATACCGTTTCGAAGCGGTCTCGCAGCTTTCGTCAACAAGGTGATTTTTCGCAGGGGAGCGGGAGGCTCCGCCCCCTCTTTTCTAATGTCAAAAAAAATCGATAGAGAAACAAATCTCTCTACCGATTTTGACGATTATTTTTACTCATTTTGGGCCCATCAACACCATTTGACGAACAACCAAAATAACCTCTGAATTCTAGCTTATTACTCGTCAGTTACCGCTTCATTGATAGCCTCTAAATATACTTAGAGGCTTCTCTTATGCTTAGTGGGGCCATGTGCTCTTTATGGGTTTGGATAAATTGGCGGACCCATTCAGGATTGGTTTTGCTGTAGTCACGTAAGCTCCATCCAATGGCTTTGTTGATAAAGAACTCTGTATCATTTAAGTTGTTGCATAGAATTTGCTTGAGTAATATCGTGTTGGTTCGATTTTTTCGAAGTAGTTGATGATTGATTGCGACACGGCGGACCCAAATGTTCTCATCTTGACTCCAATCGAGCATTAATTTTTCGACTTCAGGATTTTGTAGTGCGAGGTACCCGAGTAATTCATCTAGTCCATCAACAGTATCCCACCACGATTTCGTAGTAATCAATTGTTTTAATCTTGGAATATCGCTAATTATTAGTTGTTTTTTTAGTCTAATTAAATAATCAATTGCAATGTATTGCCATTCACGTTGCTCTTTTTTCCAGCAACCTTCTACAAAGTCCCAATCAATTGTTATTGAATCGATGGTTTTCATATACGCTTGGAAGATTTTTTTGCGTTCAGGGGCGGGAATGCCAAAGAACGGAAATTGATCGCGCATATATTTTTCCATTTGCTGGGCTTTTTCTGAATTGGTAGCGTTTGATAGTTCTGTTAAAAGATCCATTTTTAAGCTCCTTTATCAAAGTGGAAAGTTAGTGTTACGGGATTGTGATCCGAGTTGGCAAATTCCAGGTCGGAAACGTTCACGCTATCGACGATGATATCATCTGAGACGATAAAGCCATCAATGAGTGAAACAAAATTTTCGCCTTTGACATAAGGTTTGTTACTTGCACGGACACTTGGGATCTTTGCTTGGGCTACATCACCTTTAGCTATTGAAAAACCAGGAGGCAATAATTCTTCTGGAAAAGGATGGGTCCATGTTTCAACTTTTCGTTCGGTATCAAAAACTTCAGGGCTATTTCCGAGTAAATCATGATTAAAGTCCCCGCCAACAATCACGCTACGACCAGCTGCTTTTTCTTCAGCCATTTTGCTAGCAAGTTTTTTTATTTGGTCTTCCAAAATGCTTTTATCTTTTGTAAAAGCAGAGGAGTGAATATTTATTAAGCTTACCGGATGACCACCAAAAGTCGTTTGACTGACAGTAAAACTACGATCAAGGTCAAAAAATTTATTGAAGTTTGTTTCAATCGGTAAAGCATAACGCGTCGCTTTTTCAAAATTACTCTTACTTAATGTTAATATTCCTGATTTTGATTTGCCAATTGGCTTAGTAAAAGGGTAAAATAGATAGCTGGAGTCATAATTTTGACCGAAGACAGAAGCATATTCAGGCAAATTTTGTGTTAACTGCTCAACTTGATTGATTTTATAAGAACGGTGCGCTTTTGTATCGACTTCTTGTAAGAAAATGGCATCAGAATTTAGTTCTAGCAAATGGTTTTCAATGGCAGTCAGATTTTTTTCAACGTCTTCTTGGCTGAAAGCACGTGAATATTTTCCGTCATCCATGAAGAAACTGTAATCGGCTGGATAGGCGGCATAACCAATATTAAAAGTGGTAATTTTGTAGTTTTTTTGTTCCGTTTGTTGGCTGTTATTCGCATGATTGTTTGGAAGTAGTTCTAAATTATCTTCCAAACGCTGATAATCTAAAAAGAGATACGCCAAGTAACCACCTAGAATTAAGGCAAAAACAAGGATGAACCATTTAAGATAAGAAAATAGTAATTTCAAAAAAACACCTCCATTTTAGTATGATAATTATAACATAGATTATTACGTTCGATTGTTGCAATGGTAGGATAGAATGCATGATGAGTAAAGAAAGGGATATAAGAATGAATATAAAAAAAGCATTGAAGCGCAGCACCATGGTTTTAATAGGCTCATTTATTATGGGAATAGGAATTTATTTAACGATACTAGGAAATATTGGGAGTGATCCGTTAACGATGTTATGGATAGGTATTGCCGAGAATCTAACGATAACGGTGGGGCAAGCGAATTTGCTTGTGAGTGCTGTGATGCTTTTTATTGTCTTTTTCATTGATCGAAAAGAGTTATTCGTTGGAAGTCTTTTGAATCCACTTGTTATTGCTTTAACGACTGATTTCCTGACACAATTCTCTTTTTCGGTGGAGTCTAAGATTATGCAAGTTCTGATTTTTATTAGTGGACTTTTAGTGATGGCGCTTGGAATTGCCCTTTATTCACTGGCAGGATTTGGTCGCGGGGCGTATGAAGCACTCGTCTTTTCGTTAAGTAGTATTTTTAAACTTTCGATTCGGGTGGTACGCACAAGTTTTGATATCTTGTTTACACTTATCGGTTTTTTACTAGGTGTAGGCATTTCTTTTGCACCATTTTTAGCAATCGTTTCTATGGGCATTTTGATTCAATTTTTCATTCAAAAATTGTTACGACCGACAGCCGAATTTTTAGGCGAATAGATTTTGTATGAGTTTTCTACTATATAAATAAGAAATAAGGATGAACGTTACGTGAAGGACCAAAAAAGTTTATACCAGCAGTGGTATCCCAATACTTACCAATTAAAACCCTATCCATTAGAAGGACGTAAAGCTTTGACGGTTAAAAATCGGCAAGAAATCTATCAACGCTTAATGAAGCCGCAAAGGCATTTAATTGAAAAACATAAAAAGTATCAAATGAGTTCGTTTTTTGTCAATCAACATCATTTGATTGATGCGCACTGGGTTTTTGAAACAGTCAATATCGATGAAAATTATAATCGCAAACTAAAACGTTATCACTTGCATTGCCAATGCGGGAAAGCCATCAAGTATCAGTTTATTTTAAAATCAAAAAAGACTGGTGAAACGATCGCTTTAGGAATTACTCATTTTGCCGATCACTTAGGGATTAGCCAAGAGGTTGCTAATGAAATCAAAAAAGGATTGAATCAAGTTGATTTAGCGTTGGATGAATTGCTATGGCTTAAAGATCGTGGATACACTTTCCCCGAAGATTTATGGCAGCAATTTTTGTATGGCTTATACCGCAATAAAGAGCTGATTCGCCCTTATGCGTATAATCAAGTCTTGGTGAAACGATTGTTAGAATTTAAAGCGGCGGCGATGCCCATTTTTGTGGCTGACTATTTAGCCGTTTTGAATGAAATACGGGCGATTGAAATGCGAATGAAAGAAGAGTCAACGGCAAATTTTAACGGTAATAAGCAATTATTTGAACGTTTTTCGAATGATTTTGAGCAAGTAGAAAAAGAAATAGAAGTCTCCAAGCCAAAATATCATACGAAAAGTTATGAATTATATGAGCAGTGGCAAAAAGTTCAGGCAGATGAAAGAGCAAAGGTCTTTGAAGATTTTAAAAAATTAGTTGAAGCGGCTAAGTTAAATAAATGATTGAACATACTAAGAGTATTATCTAAAAGAAAAGGATGATGAATGATAAAATTCAATATAGGTGGATAATATGGCTATATGTTAGTTAGCATTCAATAGACATGAGAATTAAAAATATTAAGACGTAAAATCAAAACCTTATTGTTCGAATACTATCAATCATTGTAGTAACATTTTAATCAAAATTATTTTGTGTAGAAACAGTTTATAAAAAAATTATCCAAGAGTCTATTTTCATTATAAAACGAACTTAAAAAACAATCGAAAGCCAGACAGAGACCGAATGGCTTTCGATTGTTTTTTTATTTTTCTTAACTTTGAAAATCACGTTTTATATAACAATAGAAAGAAGCTGCTAAAAAGACAACACTGAGGAGAGCAAGATAGGGAGCTTCTGACAGACCATTATTTAAAATCGAGGAAGGGATACCTAGATGAACCGGCGACCAATTACTTAGGAAATTTAATTTTTCTTGCAAGCCAGATAAAATTCCTAATAAGTAAAAACCAAAGACGAGGGCTAATGACAAGCTTGTTGCATGACTGGCATTTTTTAATAGCGAAGAGATTAGGAAACCTAAAGTTAAAAAGAAGATCAGCACAAGCCATTCATACAGGTAGATTTTAGTAATTCCTGAAATAATTTCTTTTTTTGGATCACTGGCCAATCGAAAGACTAGCAGGCTCCCCATTGAAGAAAGTCCAGATAATAACCAAAAGAATGAAATAACCGTTAGTCTAGCGATAAATTTTGAAAAAAGGATCGCTTGGCGTGAAATTGGTTGCGCATATAAAAAGTCAATCGTGCCTTCGCTTTCTTCACTAATCAACGATTGCATACCTAACAGGCTCGCGTAAATACAAGCAGCAACAAATAGATATTGGAAATAATAAGCAAAAAAACCAACAGGCTTAAACATACTTGCTTCACCTGTTAATGAAATATTAAAAGTAGTAAGCATACTTTCAGGTAAGCCACTTAACATCGTATCCATCGTTTCCTGCAGTGAAGGAGTAAACATTTGGGGATAAATCGCAGAAAACGCAAAACTTAATCCTGCAAAGAGTAGCGTCCAAATCAAGAATCCTTTATATAGTCTTTTCCACTCCATTTTAAATAATATCATTTTAAGTTACCTCCTTCATACAAGGATAGGAACTGATCTTCTAATGTTGGTGTTTGGACAGTGAAATCTTGAATGATAGGTTGACTAAGAAACTGCAAAAGCTCCTTATTTTCACCTGTATAAAGTAGGCGCCATTGCTGATTATTATGATCGAGTACTTTGAAACTGGCCGGGAAATCTTGTGTTTGCAATGTTTTTGAATCAATCTTGACTAGTTTTCCTAAAGAGGTTTCTTTGGAAATTGTTTGTACTGTGATAATTTCACCTTCTCGAATAAAGGCTGCACGATCCGCGTAGTCTTGAATTTCAGTTAAGTTATGACTGGACAGAAAAATCGTCATCCCTTGTGCATTTCGTTTTTTCAATTCGTTAAATAGGCGATGCTGAATAGCAGGATCGAGACCATTTGTTGGCTCATCTAAAATCAAGAGGCGTGGGTTAGGGAGCAGACTCGCAGCTAATGCAATTTTTTTGCGATTTCCAAGTGAAAGCTCAGAAACTTTTTTATGAGGTGCAATGTCAAATAAGTCAATTAAGTCATTAATGGCTTTTTTTGGTTGATCAAGCTGATGAAGTTGAGCCGTAATTTTTAGTAATTCAAGAGTGGTAAAGTTCGGATAGAAACGGACTTCAGACGAAACGTAACTAGTAAATTGGCGAATCGTTTTTGCTTGTTTTTGTGAATCAAGACTGAAAATTGCTAAATCACCAGTCGTAGGTTTAATAAAATCAAGCAAGGCTTTAATCGTCGTTGATTTTCCAGCACCATTTGGTCCGATAAAACCATAAATTTCACCTTCATTAACTTGTAAATTTAAATCATGTATGACTTCTTTTCCTCGATATTTTTTTGAAAAATGTTGGATATCAATTGCAAACATTTGAATCCCTCCTCAAGTAAATCTTTGGCTTAAGTGTAAGACTTTCGCTGAAAATAGTCAAAAATAAATCAAGCAGATACTCATAATACTTGAGATTTGCTTGATTTATTTAATTGGTTGAATGGATTAGGTGTTCAATCAATTTTTTAATTTTAGGAGTATTTTTATTTTCTTTACGAATGACAATATAAAAATAAATATCTTCAATTGCTTCTTTTTCAATTAAGGGAATCTCACAAAGCGTCTGTGCCTCTAAATTTTCCAAAATAGAAGTCTCAAAGAGAAAACTGATGCCTTTATTTTGCATAACCAAATTTTTTATAACATTGATATTAGCAATTTCATTCATATTTTTAAATTGCTCTAAGGAAATATTTTTTTGTTTGAAGAGATTCATCATTATATCAAAAACACCAGAGCCTTGTTCGCGTAGAAACAGTGATTGCTGACGTAAATCAGATAAAGTTATTGCTTGTAAAGCGCTTTTATTATCTGGTGAACAAATAGGAATCAATTTTTCCTGAATATAAGGAATCGCAATATATTTACTATGATCAAAAATACCAGCAACAATCGCAATATCCAATTCATGTTCATCTAGTTTTTTGAGCAAATAGTAAGTCGTATCTACTGAGAGCTCAATTCGTGCGTCATCTAATACTTCTTTTAAGGAAAAATCTTTGCGGAACAAAACAAACTCACCAATTGTTTTACCGCAACCAAGTTGGATTTTTTCTTCCATTTTGCTTAGATGGTGTTGGATATCATTCAGTTTAGGTACAATTTTTTGGAGCTCTAATGCTAAATATTCACCAGAGTTCGTGAGTGTTAATTGACGATTATGATAGTTGACGAGTTCTGTTGATAAATCATTTTGTAAAGATTTTATTTGTTGTGTGACTGCTGGTTGTGAGAGGTTACACTTTTGGGCGGTTTTTGTATAACTAAGTGTTTCAGCCAAAGATAAAAAAGTTTTCAATCGATAATCTAACATGAAATCACCCCCTGTCTGTATATAATAACGATAAAATTCAAAAATAACAACATGACTTATTATAAGAAATTCTTATAGTTGTATAGTTTTTTTCGATTTTACTTTTTTAAGGGCGTAAAGTAAACTTTTTTTGTGAAGTTATTCTCATGTTTAAGTCGACAAAATATGGGATATACCACGTTAATTGTAAAAATAGTTATCGGAGGTCAAAAAATGGAAGCGAAACAAGATATGACGACGGCAACAAAAGAAGACATCAGCATCCTTCAGAATAAAAGACAGCCAATTGTTGGTTTAATTATTATTTTTGGATTAATTGGATTTGGATTTTACTTAAATCAATTAAAACTGTCGCTACCGATGCATTTATTAGCCGGCGTTTTAATGGGATATGTTCTTTCTAGAGGACGCTTTGGATTTGCTGGTGGTGTAAAACGCTTGGTCGTTAGAGGAGAAGGAAGTTTAACGAAGGCTTTAGTAGTAATGTTTGCGATTACGGTCTTTGTAACTTTTGGAATCCAATGGTATGCCGCACAAAATGGGGCGGTTGCTAGCTTTGCCGCAACGGCTGATCAAGCGGTCATTCCAGGAACACAAAATGTAGCATTTACAAATATTGGTACGATTCTTGGTGGGATGTTATTTGGGATTGGAATGATGTTCGCCGGCGGTTGTGCATCAGGGACATTAACGGACATGGGAGAAGGAGAAGGTCGCGCATGGATTGTCATCGTCTTTTTCGTTTTAGGTTCGTTGCCTGGCGAGTGGGCGCGATCGGTTATCGATAATCAAGCAATTGGTAAAATCGGGACTCAAATGTACTTACCTGATTCCTTGGGTTACTTTGGCGCGTTAGTTCTGTCCTTAATCGGTTTAGCATTAATTTATATTTTAACACTATTATACGAAAAGAAACGTCGAGAAAATGGGACTTCTGCTGATATTTATGGCGATTGGGAAAAATATGAGCAACCATTAGTAGCAAACGCGAACGTAACGAATACAGAAAAATTGTACCACAAGTTATTTATTGAGCGTTGGACGTTTATGAAAACAGGATTTTTAATTGCTTTTATTTGGATTTTCATTTTAGTTAGCCAAGGTAAAGCTTGGGGCGTGACTTCTTCGTTTTCTCACTTGAGTGCAACGGTTACTAATTTATTCAATATTCAATTTACAAATCCCGATTTAGCAGCAATCTCCGCTAAGGCTACAGAAACAGGACTGCTAAATGATGGAGGAACCATTCGTAATTTTGGTTTAATTATGGGTGCTGTGATTGCCTTTTTAATGGCTGGTAAATGGAAATGGAATTTGGATTTTAACAAAAAAGATAGCTTGTATTTTGTAAGTGGCGGCTTGTTAATGGGATTCGGTGCTCGCTTAGCTAAAGGTTGTAATGCTGGGGCATTATTTTCAGGGATTAGTACTTTCTCTGTCTCAGGATGGGTATTTTTAGTTGCCATGACAATTGGTGGATTGATTGGCTTGAAATATTTTGCTGGTAAAGCATGTACCTTACCAAAATTAAAATTAAAAATTAAAGGAATGATTAAAGATGAGTAAAAAAATTGTAATTGTAGGTGGCGTAGCAGGAGGCGCATCGACGGCTGCTAGAGTACGTCGATTAGATGAACATGCAGAGATTGTAATGTTTGAAAGAGGTCCTTTTGTATCATTTTCAAATTGTTGTTTACCATTTCATTTAAGTGAAACCATTGAAAAAGCAGAAGATTTGGTTTTAATGACGCCAGAACAATTTCATAAACAATATAATATTACAGCAAAAGTGAATCAAGAAGTAATTAAAATTGATAGGGAGTCAAAAAATGTCACCGTCCGCAATGTGCAAACATTAGAAGAGTATACGGAATCTTATGACGAACTTGTATTATCTCCAGGAGCAAGAGCGATTTTACCGCAAGGAATTAAAGGAATTAGCGGAGCCAATGTTTTTTCTGTTCGTAATGTACCGGATATTGATCAGATTAAACGCTATATCGATAGCAACGGAATTGAGGAAGTTGCTGTTGTCGGAGCTGGTTTTATTGGTTTAGAAGTTGTTGAAAACTTACAACTTGCAGGCAAAAAAGTGACATTAATTGAAGCAGCAGATCAAGTGATGACACCATTTGACTATGATATGGCACAAATTTTACATAAAGAAATTTACGATCATGGAGTAAACCTTGTCTTAGAAGATCGTTTAGTTGAAATTAGTGAGGATCATGTCGTTTTAGATTCTGGAAAAATCATTCCAGCACAAATGGTTGTGATGGCGATTGGCGTGTTGCCAGAAACAAAATTGGCTGTTGAATCCGGTATTGAGTTAGGTGAAACGGGCGCAATTAAAGTTAATCACCACTATCAAACTTCAGCACCACACATTTATGCGGTAGGTGATTCTATTGAAGTAACGCATAAACAAACTGGAAAAGTGACACAATTAACGATGGCAGGTCCAGCTCAACGTCAAGCACGCGCTGCAGCAGACCATATTTATGGCCGGACGTATCGTAATCATGGAGTGATTGGCTCATCTGTTGTACGTGTATTCAATATGAATGCCGCTTGTACGGGTTTGAATGAGAAAGCCTGTAAAAAAGAAGGGATTGATTATCGTACGGCATATGTAATTCCGAAAGATAAAGTCGGCCTGATGCCTGGTGCGAAACCAATTTTCTTTAAATTAGTTTACGCTTATCCATCAGGTCAAATTTTAGGAGCGCAATGTATTGGCGAAGGAAATGTTGATAAACGAGTTGACGTGATTGCAACTTTAATTACGTTCAATGGAAACTTGGAAGATTTAAAAGAATTAGAACTATGCTACTCACCTGATTATGGTACTGCAAAAGACGCAGTTAATATGGCAGCGCTAGTTGGTTTGAATATTTTAAATGGCGAATACAAACAAACATCTGTTACAGAAATCCGTGCATTGGTCGAATCAGGAGCATTTATTATTGATGGACGTGAAGAAAGAGAATACCAAGAAGGTCACATTAAAGGGGCCATTAATATTCCTATGAGTCAATTTAGAGAGCGATTAAATGAAATTCCTAAAGACCAACCAGTTTACATCCATTGCTTATCAAGTCAACGTTCTTATAATATGGTACGAGCATTAGGAATGTTAGGCTATGATCATGTTTATAATTTAATGGGTTCTTTCCTAGGAATAAGCATGTATGAGTATTTCAACGATCAAGTAAAAGGACGCGAGCCGATTGTAACAAATTACCGTTTCGATTTACTTTAAAATTTATTAAGGTACACAACGTTAAATCGTTTAAATAATTCGAAAAAATTTGACATAAATCGAAGTGTTCAAATAAAAGCACTTCGATTTATGTTGAAAATAATTGTAAAAAAAATGGAAGTAAGGGTATCAAAAATGAAAGTAAAGAATAAAAATAAGAAACAAGTTTTATCAATGATGACCTGGGTAATTATTTTATTAATCTGGTGGATTGTTACGAATACAGGTTTAATTCAATCACAACTTGTTCCATC
Organism: Enterococcus eurekensis; assembly: GCF_042654605.1. Lineage (NCBI taxonomy): Bacteria > Bacillati > Bacillota > Bacilli > Lactobacillales > Enterococcaceae > Enterococcus > Enterococcus eurekensis. The sequence continues at coordinate 3,345 of NZ_JBHSGT010000002.1, read as the reverse complement.
ACCTCAAAAAACATGGGAGACCTTCATAGAAATTGCTAAGAATGGATACAATGGTACATCATTGCTAGGGCAACTTGGAATCAGTTTTTATCGAATGTTTGTTGCGCTCTTCTTTGCGTTATTTGCTGGTATTCCATTAGGATTGTTGAGTGGCTATTTTTTGACTTTTCAAGCCATATTTGATCCGATTGTTCAATTTTATCGACCATTACCACCGTTAGCCTATTATACTTTACTCGTTTTATGGCTTGGAATCGATGAGACATCTAAAGTAACTCTTTTATTTCTAGCTGCATTTGCGCCAATTTATGTTGCGGGTGTCTCGGCTGTTAAACAAGTGAAAGAGGATTATATTTTAAGTGGGCAATCATTAGGAGCGAGCAAGCTTCAACTCTTTTTTACAGTTATTTTCCCATCTTGTTTACCGCAAATTTTTACCGGAATCAGAACAGCAGTAGGTGTCTCTTATACGACGTTGATTGCAGCTGAAATGGTCGCAGCAACAAGTGGTATTGGCTGGATGGTAATTGATGCGAGTCGTTATCTAAAAAGTGACGTGATGTTCGTCGGCATTATTATTATGGGAATTACAGGAATCTTACTTGATTTAGGGATTAAGAAAATAGAAAGCCTAGTGATATTTTGGGGAGGAAAAGAATGATGAAGCGTTATACGATGAAACTTATAGGAATGTTGATGTTATTATTGTCGCTATCCGCGTGTAAAAATGGTGAAGCAACAACCGTTAATCAATTACCAAAAGAGGTTAAAATTGGTATCATTCGGGTACCCAACGATAAGCAAGTAGCGATTTCGACACAAAAATTTGATCAATATTTTAAAGATAAAGGGATTGAAACAGAATTTTTATTTTTTGATTCCGGTGTAGCAGCCAATCAAGCACTTGTCTCTGGTAGTATTGATTTTGCTGAAATGGGTTATACCAATGGCGTAGTTGCTTTGGCTAAAAAGCTGCCAGTGGAATTAATTTGGTTACATGATGTCATCGGTGAAAATGAAGCGCTAGTCGTTCCTGAAAACAGTAAGGTTCAGAGTGTAGCCGACTTAAAAGGGAAAAAAATTGCAGTACCTTTTAGTTCAACCTCGCATTTCAGCTTATTAAAAGCGCTAGAAGAAGCTGGTATTCGAGAAGAAGTTTCTTTATTAGATATGGAAACTGCTGATATTGTCGCGGCATGGGAAAGAAATGACCTTGATGCGGCATATACTTGGGAACCAACACTTTCTCATTTGAAAGATCAAGGACGAGTGTTACTAACAAGTCGAGATTTAGCTGAAAAAGGTTATATGACATCAAATATTGATTTAGTTCATAAAGACTTTGCCAAAAAATATCCTGAATTAGTCGTTGATTATTTATCGGCATTAACCGATGGACAAAATGTTTATTTTGAAGAACCTGCTAAAGCAGTAGCGCAAGTTTCTAAAGACCTGAACTTGACAGAAGAAGAGACATTGAAACAAATGAATATGAGTCAATGGCTTCGACCAGAAGAGTTAATTTCGAATGATTACTTAGGAACAAATGCGAAACCAGGACATTTTCATCAAGTATTTTTAGATACTGCTGAATTCTTAGTCGAGCAAAAATCAATTGATCAAATTCCTAGTGAACAAGAAGTTAACGAATTTATTAATAGTGAGTATATCGAAAAATTAATTGAGCGAAAATAAAAATGGGGGAAGAAAAGATGGAAGCAGTTGTGACGTTAGAAAATGCACAAGTTATCTATTCATCAAAAAAAGATGACTTAACCGCAACGGATCCCCTTTCATTAACGATTCAAAGTGGAGAATTTATTTGTCTCGTGGGTCCTTCAGGCTGCGGCAAGAGTACATTATTAAAATTAATCGCAGGTTATCTGAAACCCTCGTTAGGCGAGGTTCGAATGAATGGCGAAATAATTGATAGACCGGACTGGAGACGAGGAGTTGTTTTTCAGACTTCAACCCTTTATCCTTGGCTAACTGTCCGAAAAAATATTGAATATGGCATGAAAATGCGAAAGATACCAGTCAATAAAAGACAAGAAGAAACGAATTTTTTTCTTGAACAAATCGAGATGCTTGATTTTGCAGATTGCTATCCTCATGAGTTATCGGGTGGCATGAAGCAACGAGTTGCGATGGCAAGAACAATGGTTAATCATCCTGAGTTGTTACTAATGGATGAACCTTTTGGAGCGTTAGACGCATTGACGAGAATGAAGATGCAAGGACTTATGCGAAAACTATGGCAGAAGAGTGGTCAAACGATATTTTTAATTACACACGATATTGAAGAAGCTTTGTCTTTAGCGACACGCGTTATTGTGATGTCCAAAGCACCAGGTGCGATTGTAGAATCAATTGATGTGGATTATAGTTTGAAGGCACTGGCGGAAGAAAAAAATGAAGTTGTGATGGATGAATCTTTCATGCAGTTAAAAGAAAGCATACTGCATCAAATTTATACAAGCTAAAGATTGCTAATTTCAGGCGGAAATGCTATCGTTAATTTTCAAATTAGACGAAGGAGCACTCAAATGAAAATCGCAATCTTAGGTTATTCAGGTAGCGGCAAATCAACGTTAGCGAAGTTTCTAGGGGATAAAAAGCAAATTCCTGTCTTGCATTTAGATACTGTTCAATTTGTTGAAGATTGGCAAGAACGGAACAAAGAGGAAGCTTTATCACTCGTTGCCAAGCATTTAGCAGGGAATAATTGGATTATTGACGGCAACTATACGAATTTTTATCAGCAAGAACGCTTAGAAGCAGCCGATCAAATTATCTTTTTACAGTTTTCGAGATGGGCATCATTAAAACGTGTCATTGCTCGTCGCATCAAATATCACAACAAATCACGACCAGACATGGCGCAAGGTTGTCATGAAAAAATTGATTTTGACTTCTTTTGGTGGGTCGTGTATCAAGGGCGTTCCAAAGAAAAACGCGCACATTTTGAAGATCTAAAAAGACGTTACGCTGAAAAAAGTTTAACGATTAAAAATCAAAAAGAGTTGGACGTTTTTTATCAAAAACATCAATAATAGTCATTTAAAATAAAACCTTTCACGGATGATGAAAGGTTTTTTTGTTGTTATCTCCGGATGATAATATATACTGTTTTTCGAAGGAACGTTTTAGTTTGTTAAAAAAGAAATGGACAAACGTTCAAAAATTATCATTGCAGCGGTTTATGCTTTGAGAGTGTCGATTGCTTTTAACTTTTTTTGGATCGGCGATTGATGAATTGATTCAAAAGAATATCTTATTTGAACCTCTCATGACTGAAGTCACGAGATTCTTAGGAACAGAACATACTTGCAAGCGTATTTCTTT
>NZ_JBHSGT010000001.1:0-550 GCF_042654605.1 Enterococcus eurekensis | reverse complement strand
TCCTCCAGTGTGTTTTCTTATATTTTACACACCTTATTTTTATTGTCTAGTTCAGTGTAACCTATCCAGAAAGAAATGAATTTAATAGAGCCAATTCAGAGGGCTTTAAAAACTGAAGGATATACAAAAGCTACAGATATACAAATCAAGGCAATACCAGCATTACTAAAGGGACAAGATTTGTTAGGATGTGCTCAAACTGGAACTGGTAAAACCTATGTTTTTATAAAGACTATGTTTGAATTAAATAAAAGATATGGATGGACTAAATTTATAATTGTTGTCCCTAGTATAGCTATAAGGGAGGGTATTAAAAAATCTTTTGATATGACAGAAGATCATTTTATGGAACAATATGGCAAGAAGATTAGGAACTTTATCTATGATAGTAGTGATTTAACTGCCATAGATCAATTTTCTTCTAGCGGAGATATATATGCTATGATAATAAATACTCAAGCTTTTAATACTTCTATGAAAGAAGTCTTGTGGTATTAAGTCAAGTGATAAGTAGATTTGTTTTCATTGCTTTCATAGATTTTAGGCCGCA